>CAZVJX010000059.1:0-4489 GCA_964627575.1 uncultured Candidatus Saccharibacteria bacterium | reverse complement strand
CGACAACACCGGCAAGCTCCTCGAGGAGTACAAGCCGGATCCGCAGCAGGTCCTCGATCCGAATGTCGCACATGAAATGGCCGGAATGCTCTCCAATAACGACGCACGCTTCCCCGAATATCCTGCGGATAACCCGCTTCACTTCTCGGACTACGACGTCGCTGCGAAGACCGGTACGACTAACGACTACCGCGACGCGTGGACGATCGGCTTCTCTCCCGACATCGTCGTCGGTACCTGGGCGGGCAATAACGACAATACGCCGATGGTGAAGGAGATTGCGGGCTACATCGTCGCTCCAATGTGGCATGCCTTCATGACCGAAGCGCTCAAGAAATACCCGGCGGACTACTTCCCCGAGCCGACTCCCGCGCCGGATACCGCCCCCCCGGCGCTCCGCGGCTCCTATATCGGTCCCTCGGGCGTCCACGATATCCTCTACTGGGTAGACAAGGACAACCCGATGAACGCGAATCAGAATCCCTACAGCGACCCACAGCTGCCCTACTGGGAATATCCGGTGCAGTTCTGGAACGGCGGTACCGAGCCGCAGGCGCCCAGCTCCATCGCAACCACCACGGCGCCCAACATCGGCATTGATGGGAGCGATATCGGCGGACAATAACCGAGAATTAAAACAAAACGGCCGCTCAAGAGCGGCCGTTTTGTTTTTCTGCGCACTCTATTGATTCATCGGCATCACCAGGTAGAGGAAGGAGGTATCGCCGGTACCCCGCATGACGGCCGCGCGTCCGATACCGCTCGCTGAAAGGGTGATGCTGTCCGCTTCGATGAGCGGGAGTGGAGCCGAGAGGTAGCGGTGATTGAACGAAAGCTCGATCGCGTCTCCCGATACTGCTGCCGGAATGCGCTCGGCTGACTCCCCGATATCCGCATTGCGTGCGGATAGCGCAACCGCCTTCTGCGTCGTCGCGAATTCCACGCGCACCTTCTGGAAGGCATCCGAGAACACCGAGACGCGCCGCAGGGCCGCCTCGAAGTCCTTGCGGAGCATCGTCGCCTCCGAGACGAAGCTCTTGGGAATGATCTGGGTGTAGTCAGGGTAGGAACTGGCGACGAGGCGCGTCGTCAGCACACCGCCCTCCCAGGAGAAGGAGCACTGATGATCATCAAGCGAGAGTTCGATATCGCCATCGGGCAGCGCCTGGAGGATATCTGCGGCATTCTTCGCCGGGATAAGCATCGAAAACGGCGGAATCTTGCCGGAGAGAGAGGAACGCTTCTCGGCGAGCCGGAAGGAATCGGTCGCAACGGCCTTTACGACTCCGCCTTCGGCAGAGACGAGTACGCTCGCGAGCTCGGGACGCACCGTCGAGGTAGAAGCGCAGGAGACCACCGATCCGATGAGCGAGCGGATAGCATCTCCCGTAAGCGAAAATTTCGCCTTAGGAGCCTCGGGGAGAGGCAGAACAGGGAAATCCTCGTACGGCAGGGTCTTCAGCGTGCTCTTGCCGCTATCAGAGGCTATAACGACGGTCTCGCCCGCGTACTCGAGCGTCATGGAACCCGTACCACTGAACGACGAGGTTATCTCCCGCAGCACGGTGGCAGGAAGCGCAATGACGCCCGGCGTCTTGATGGTGCCGCCAATGCGCAGATCAATACCGGTCTCAAGGTTCGTCGCGCGCAGTTTGATGCCCGCATCCCCGGCGATGATAGCGATGCCGGAAAGAACCGGGAGGGTTGCGCTCCTGCGCTCCGCGAATCGCGATGCAGTGTTCACTGCTTCGGCGAATTCCTTTTTTTCTAAAGTGATAATCATACTCTTATTATTAGGCCTGTTGATATCGGGATAACTCACTTTCACGGCCTACCTGAAGGGTTCCTGAAGAGCGGTGTTTCTCGTTTCCTGTTGAAAACCTAGCACAGCGGGTGGGGACACCGGAACTCGCGAACTGGAGCGCGGGGATAACCTCCCGATTCTCCCCTGCTTTCCCCATCGCTGTGCCGAGCTTCTTCATACGATGTTCACGGAGTATCCCCAGCTATACCAACAGGCTGCGGATATCCTGGATCTCCTTCGCGAGTTCCGCGTCTTCGACGACCTCGCGCTTCACTTTCTCGCAGGAGTGGATAACGGTGGTGTGATCGCGCCCGCCCAGCTTCGAACCGATGGTGGGATACGAGACGCTGAAATCCTCGCGCAGGATGTACATGATGACCTGGCGCGGTCGCACCACCTCCCTCCTGCGGGTCTTCTCGTAGATGCTTTCCTCATCAATACCGTAGAACTCGGCAACTTTCGATACCACATGCTTCACGGAGACGGTCTTCGACGGGCGCGAGAACGAGCGGAGCGACTGGCGCACCTCCGCCAGGTCCGGCGGAAGGCCCTTTACCTGGGTATGGCAGACGATGGAGTTGATCACGCCCTCGAGCTCGCGGATGGAGCCGGAAATGGAGGACGCAACATGCTCGACGACCTCGTCGGAGAGATTTACGCCGTGAATAGCGGCTTTTTTGCGCACAATGGACATGCGGCTCTCGAAGTCGGGTTCCGAAATATCCACGGTCATGCCGCTCGAGAAGCGGCCGCGCAGGCGGTCGGCGATATCCGAAATGGCTGCCGGCGCCCGGTCGCTCGAGAAGATGATCTGCTTGTTGTTATCGTAAAGTGCATTGAAGAGGTGGAACAGCTCTTCCTGCATCTTCTCCTTCTTCGAAAGGAATTGGACGTCGTCCATGATGAGGAGGTCGTACTGGCGATACTTCTCTTTGAAGCGATTCGCGGTGCCCGCCTGGAGGGAATCCGTGTAATCCGTGCCGAATTTCTCGCTCGTGAGGTAGAAGACCTTGCGGGTCGGGTACAGCTTCTTGAAATTGTTTCCGATCGCCTGGATGAGGTGCGTCTTGCCGCGGCCGGTATCTCCGTAAATGAAGAACGGGTTGTAGGTGATGCCTGGACGCTGGATCGCGGCCTGTGCGGCCGTATACGCGAGCTCATTGAAGGCGCCCACAACGAAGGTGTCGAAGGTGTAGCGCGGATTGAGGTTGTCGCTCTTATTGATGTAGAACTCGTCCAAAGGAAGCTCCGCGATCTGCTGCGTCATCGAGGAACGGCGTACTTCCTTTGGTTTCCGGCGATCATCCTTCACGATCACGTACTCGATGTTCCGGTACTCATAGGAAACCCCGCGGATGATCTTGAGGAGGAGGGTGTGGAACTTCTTCTGGTACCAGTCCCGGAAGAACTGGCTCGGCACGCCCACGTAGACGATACCGTCCTCGATTTTCGTGATGCCGCTGTCCCGGAACCAGGTGTTGAAGTTCGCGGGGGAAATGGAGAGTTCGACTTGCGTAAGAACGTATTCCCAGAGTTCACGCGCGTCGAGTCGCTGCATAGTGCGCAGTATACCTACCCGACCGCCCCTCGTACACTCGCCCGGCTCGAGCCTTGCTTTTTCGGTGGCGGAGGGTCAGGCGAACGTTCCGCGAGGCATTTTCTTACCGGACGGAATCCCCTCCTTGCCCGGACCCAGCTGACCTGTTACTATCCTGTGGACAACTCTTACCTATGCCCAAGCGAACCTACCAACCGAAGAAGCGCAAGCGCGCCACGACCCACGGCTTTCGCGCCCGCAGCGCGACCCCGGCAGGCAAGAAGGTCCTCCTTCGCCGCCGCCGCAAGGGACGCGCAAGCCTCTCGGTCTCGAAATAGCCATGCTGCCGCGTGCAAAGCGCCTCTCCCGGGCAGGCTTTGGCACCGTTGCAACCGGAAAACGCGCCATTTCGGCGCATTTTTCCGTTACCTATACGAAAAGTGCAGAGGGACGGGCCGCCGCAGTCGTGTCAAAAAAGGTCGCTAAACGTTCCGTAGACCGGCACCTTCTCAAGCGCCGTATACTTGCCGCGCTTGCCTCCCGGATAGCTCCGGGGCGCTCCTTTATCGTCTACGCCCGCGCCGGCAGCCCCGCCCTTCCTTACCGCGAGCTCACGCTTGAACTTGAGCGTCTTCTCGATTCGCTGTCGAAGCGATAAAGTAAGGCGATATGGGCACTTTCTTTCATACCGTCCTCTACGTTCCGATCTATAACCTCCTCGCCTTCCTTGTGGGCGTGGTGCCAGGTGGCGACTTCGGCGTCGCAGTCATCCTCGCGACCATCGTTGTGCGACTCCTCCTCTGGCCGCTTTCCATGAGCGCCGCGAAGAGCCAGAAGGCCATGAAAACCATGGAGCCGGAAATGAAAGCAGTCCGCGAGCAGTATAAGGACGAGCCGGAGACGCAGATGAAGGAAATGATGGCGCTTTACAAGAAGTACGACATCCATCCGGCCGCATCCCTTCTGCCGGTCCTCATCCAGCTTCCGATCATCATTGGCCTCTACTGGGTATTCCGCACCAAGACCCTCCCCCAGGTGGATGCGTCTCTCCTCTACCCGTTCGTTCATATCCCTGCCCAGGTATCGGTCGCCTTCCTCGGCATCGCCTCCATCACGAGCCACAGCATCGTGCTCGCGGTCCTCGCCGG
>CAZVJX010000058.1:0-4527 GCA_964627575.1 uncultured Candidatus Saccharibacteria bacterium | reverse complement strand
TCCTCCTTCGCCTCCTTCGCACCCGCGACATCCGAGAAAGTCACGCGATTATTCGTATCCGCCGGATCAATGATGCGGGCCTTCGACTGGCCGAAGGTAAATGCCTGCATGCCGCTGCCGCGCACCTGCCGCAGGAGGAACCAGAACAGAATGGCGAGGAAGATGATCGGTAGCACGATCGGCGCGAGCTGCAGGAACCAGAACTTGAATCCGGTCTGGCCTTCATACGTGATGGTGACCGACCCTAGCTGGTCGGGCGTAACGCCATAGGTGGCGAGCGTCTCGGGAAGTCCCGTTGCGGAATCCTGCACGGAGGTCTTCTTGGTCCCGTCATGGTACGTAAGCGAGAGGTCGTTCCCGCTCACCCGAATCGTCTCGACCTGTCCGGCTTTCACGTCGGTGGCTACCTGCGAGAGCGGGATCTCTTTCGCGGCGCTCGTGCCAGCGGTGATAAAGGTGTAGGCCGAGACCAGCACGAGGAACACCAGGATGGCGGAAAGGAGGTTCCCCATGAACCCGGGGCCGCCCGGGACCGGGAAACGGCTCCCATTCTTCTTGCCGTTCTTTCCCTTCCCGGTACCCTTCTGCGATTTCTTATCGTTCGATGTGGCCATAGCGAGTCGAGAATAACTAGATGAAATGAAAAGACTATACGACAGAACATGAGCAAACGCTAAACGGGAGCAAACGGGCTTTTCCAGCGAGCTTTCTTTCTGCTAGGCTTCCTATATATGTCGGCAACGCTGGTAGAGAACAAGAAAGCGCGCCTGCGCTTCACCGTGCTCGAGCCCTTCTCGGCCGGGCTCGAACTCTCGGGCGCGGAGGTGAAAGCGCTGCGCGGGAAGCAGGGCTCGCTGGAAGGCGCGCGCGTCCTCGTGCGCGGCGGCGAGGCATACCTCGCGGGCGCGACTATTCCGCCCTACCAGCCGAGCAACACGCCGAAGGGCTACGACCCCGAGCATCCGCGCCGGCTCCTCCTCTCGAAGAAAGAAATCGCGCAGCTCGCGGATGCGGAATCGAAGAAAGGCTTGACAATAGTGCCTTTGGAAGTGTATAATGCTGGACGGTATATCAAGCTGCGCCTCGCAATCGTGAAAGGCAAAGGCAAAGAAGACCGGCGCGAAGATCTGAAGCGCGCCGACGCCATGCGCGAAGCGCAGCGAGAACTCCGGAGTAAGTAGTGCGGGCCATTCGCATTCCGGTTCCGTGCTCCTGCAGGGAACCGGAATGGGGGTGACCGGCTTTGACGGTCCCGTTCTTTGAGAGACGTGCGACGCGGCGGAAGGTTGCTGACCGCCTCACTAACGCAACCACCCAAACTTGCCAACAACACTGTTGCAAGCGTAAAGTCGCCGTACTTCACGGCTAACGATTTTACGTTCGCCCTCGCGTAAGGGTTGAGCTTCGGCTCCTCTTCGCCAGCAGCGACGTCCGCCCTATCGGTTCCCGCAGCGATAGGTCCGGGCGGGATTCCCTGCAGGATCGGCCTGCGCTTTCCTAGGCGCAGCGCTTAAACTCCAGGATCAGGCAGGTGCGTTTTCGCTAGCGTTCCTATGCTCCTGCTGAATCTTCAATGCTAGCTACGCGTCGTAGACTCGTCCTCAGAGAGGGATTCGGACCGGGGTTCAATTCCCCGCACCTCCACACAAAATGCGAACCGCCGAAAGGCGGTTTTCGCTTTTGGGCGGAGGTGGGAGCAGGACATCTGCATGTCCTGCGTGAGAATTGAACCGGGCGCCGGTATATCGCGCAGCGATACCGAGCCGGGCCCGAGAGGGCGAGATGGATTGCGAATACCTGGAGCAATCCATCCGCAACTCGTGGGTCAATTCCCCGCACCTCCACATAGCAAGAAGAGGCCCGCTCGCGCGGGTCTCTTCTTTTATTTCCCAATCTCTTTCAGGAATCTCGCGACGTTCTCCGTCGGTCGCCCGAGCACTGCCCTCTCGCCGCACTCGAGGATGGGCCGCTGCAGCAAGGCGGGATGCTTCGCGAGAAGCGTGACGATCTCTTTCTCACTTATTTCTCGTACGTTCACCCCGAGTGCTTTGTACTCATCCTCGTTCGTGCGCACGAGTTCGCGCGCCGGAAGCTGGAGCTTCTTCAGGAGTTCGGTGAGCTTCCCTGCCGAGAGCGGATGCTCCATGTAGCGCACTTTCCGGTACGGTCGTCCGCTTGCATCGAGGAGCGCGTCCGCTGCACGGCACTTCGAGCAGGTCGGTTTCTCGTAGATAACGAGGTCCTGCATGCTAGTAGCCCGCGAACTCCTCGAAACGGATGTCGTCGCCCGAGACGCCGATGCTCGAGAGCGCCTTACGCATGGCGGTCACCATCGCCTGCGGCCCAGCGAGGTAGTAGATGGCGGAGGCATCCTTCGGCAGGTGCCGCTCGAGCATGCCGGAATCTATGTAGCCGGTCTCGCCGTGCCAGTCCGCCTTGGAATTCTCCATACTGGTCATCGTCGCGATCAAATGGAAGTTCGGGTTCTCCTTCGCGAACTCCTGGAGCTCGTCGAGGAAGGCCGTATCCTCCGGACGGCGGTTCGAATAGAAGAGGTAGATCTGGTGCGGGAGCTTGCGCTCGGTCGCGTCAGCGATCATCGAGTGGAACGGCGTGATGCCGATGCCGCCCGAGAGCATCACCGCAGGGCGCGCCGTATTCTCATGCAGCAGGAACGAGCCGAGCGGACCTTCGGCCTGCACTTCCGTGCCCAGCTCCATATTCCGGAGCGTGCGCTTGAACGCGGTGTCGCGCAGGCGCGTCGCCGTCTTGAGCACCTCCTCATGGGGCGCCGAGACGAGCGAGAACGTGCGGGTGTTCCCTTCCGCGTCGGTCTCCGGCGGATTCACGAGCGTGAGGTCCACCGTCTGGCCCGCCTGGTAATCGAAGCCGGCCGGCCGCTCCCAGGTGAACTCCATGGTGCCTTCGGCGATCTCGCGCTTCCGTAACAATTTGATCGTGTGATGCATGCGTACTTACTTCACTGCTTTGATAATCGTGCGAACGAGCTCGTCGTCCGTGTTCGCGCGGAAATACACCGTGCGCCCTTCCTTCTCCCGGACCAGGAGCCCGGTGATCTCGAGGATCTTCAGGTGCTGGGATGCGAGCGACATGGACATTTTATAGATGCGCGCGATGTCCGACACGCAGAGCCGGTCATGCGCGAGGAAACTGCGGAAGATCTTGCAGCGGCGCGCGTCGCCGAGCGCATTGAACACGATCGGCAACCGCACATCCTCCTTCTTCTGCAGCGAGCGGAATTTCTGTATCTCCGTGGCGCTCAGCATTCCCCTACTCTACCCTAATCGGCCGCTTTCGTGAGATGCAGGTCCTCGACCGCCGCAGAAAGCTCGGCGAGCACGAAGGTGCCGACCGCGAGCAGCACGTCGCGGATCGCGATATCGAAGAGGCCCATCAGCGTGAGGTTGATGGCGATGAGCACGAGCCAGATCACCGAGAGGAAGCCGGCGATGCGCGGCCACTTCGTGACGAACATGATACCGACGACGACCTCGACGATACCCATGAAGGCGAGAAACACCGGCACGCTGACCGGCAGGATGCCGAGCACGAACGGGCTGATGTACTTCGGCCAGTACACGATAAGGTCGGTGCCGAGCAGCTTATCGAGACCGGCAAGGATGAGCACCGCGCCGTACGCGAACCGCATGAGGTTCCACGAGAGCGCCAAACGAGCATGTATAGTCATAGGTAGTATGTAATAGTTTAATAACTATTAAACTATCGTGAAGCCCGGTACCGGTCAACGGACCCTTTGGGGTTCGCTCCCCGCCTGGTACACGGCGCGGACGGCGTACCGCTTCTCGCTCGCGGATGTGTCGTAGTGGATGCGCATCAGGAGGTCAATGACGATACCGAACGAGAAGAACAGAATGCTCGCGAGGAGGAAGAAGAACGCGAGGAAGAACCAGCCGTCCCGGTTCACGTGGATATGGAGCGCGAGCTTATCGTACAGGGTCCAGCAGAACGCGACGGCCGAGAGCGCGAGCGCCATGAGGCCGAAGTACCCGTAGAGGTGGAACGGCCGCTGGGAGTATTTATAGAGGAACCATACATATATAAGGTCGAGCGTGCCGCGCAGTGCTTTGCCGTAGCCGTACTTGCTCGCGCCGCTTCCGCGCGGCCGGTCGTTCACCGGGAGCTCGCCGATGCGGAATCCTTTCCACCGCAGGAGTGCGAGCATGTACCGATGCATCTCGCCATAGAGATCGAGCGCTGCCACCGCTTCCCGCCGATAGGCGCGCAGCGTACAGCCGGAATCATGGATGCGATCATTGAGCACCAGGCGGCGGAGCCAGCGCGCGGCGTGCGTGATGACTTTCACGCCGCCGCGATCCTGGCGCTTCACGCGCCAGCCCGCGACCACGTCGAGCTCCTTATCGGCAAGCTCGGCCAGGAGGCGCGGAATGTCGGCCGGATCGTTCTGCCCGTCCCCGTCGAGGGAGACCACGACCGCACCCTGCGCCTCCGTGAAGCCGGCATCGAGCGCGGTCGCCTGACCGTAGC
>CAZVJX010000057.1:0-4574 GCA_964627575.1 uncultured Candidatus Saccharibacteria bacterium | reverse complement strand
TCGGGCGCATGGCGCGCATCCGGTGGCACGACGAGGAGGAGCGCGTCATTTCGCAGATGGATGTCATCGGATTTGCGGCGATCCTGGTCTATGTCGCCCTCCGGCTCGGCAGCAACTGGCTATTCGCGCAGTTCCTCTCGGGCGCGGCGCTCTCGACCATGTCGCTCATCCTCCTCGGCGGCGCGCTTCTCGGACGGTACCTGGGTCTGCGGCACTCCATTGCGCAGCTGCTTCACCGTGGCAGATGAGCCGATACGATATACTTTTCGCCATAGCTTGATAATTCCGCGCACCGCATGAAAACAGCTCTCGCACTCACCGTTATCATCATCGTCGCGATCGGGGCGTACTTCCTCTTCGCGCAGAAGACGCAGGCGCCCGTGACGAATCCCGTTACCGGCGGCGGCACCTCCGCGCCGCTCGAGACGACGAACCCGAACCCGCCCGTCGCCACGAGCTCCGCGCCGGCTGCCGCGGGCGCAGCCGCGACGCCCGCGCACGTGACCGTTACCTATACCGGTTCGGCGTTCTCCCCCGCGTCGGTCACTATCAAGAAGGGCGACACGGTGACCTTCGTGGATAATTCGGCGAATCCGATGTGGGTCGCGTCAAATCCGCACCCGATCCACAACGGCTACAGCGGCACCACGGTGGACCAGCACTGCCCGGACACGGCCGGCACCGCGTTTGACGAATGCTCGACCGGCACCTCGTACTCGTTCACCTTCCAGAAGGTCGGTACCTGGGGCTACCATAATCACGCGAATCACGGCGCCACCGGCACCGTCGTCGTTACGCAGTAGGTATGGGGCTTTCCCGTCGGCCGCCCGCTGAAGCGCTTCTTCGTATCGCGATCGCGTTCGCGTTCCTCTATCCGCCCATTGATGCGCTCTTCGATCCGGTGTCCTGGCTCGGGTATTTCCCCGCGTTCGTCACGAACGCCTTCCATGCGATAGCCGTCCCGCTCAAGCTCTCGGATGTCGTGCTCTTGCATGGATTCGGACTCCTTGAGGTGGCACTCGCCCTCTGGGTGCTCTTCGGCCGCCGGGTGCGCGTCCCGGCGCTCATCATGGCGCTTATCCTGTTCGTCATCGTCGGACTCAATCTCGATCCCGCGAATTTCTCCGTGCTGTTCCGGGATATCTCCATCGCGTTCGCGGCGCTCGCGCTCGCGTTCTTCCCCAGGCAGTCGGCGACCGCATAGCGTATGGATACCATTCTCACCCAGCGTGCGGGCGGCATTGTGATAGGCGACGGCGGCACCATCGCGCTCGTGCAGCATCGGGAGAATACGGTCTGGCTCTTCCCCAAAGGCCATGTGGACGGCGAGGAGTCCGACGAAGAAGCGGCACGCCGCGAGATCGCGGAAGAGACCGGCATCGCCGATCTCGAACTCCTCGACGATCTCGGCAGCTACGAGCGCCCGCGCATGCACCGGGATAACTCGGACCACGAGCGCGAGATCGCGAGCATCCACATGTTCCTCTTCGCCGCGCCTCCGCACGCGGAGCTCGCGCCGACCCTCGAGATCGGCGGCGCCAAGTGGGTGCCCTACCGCGAAGTCGCGAGCGTCATCGGGAACGAGAAAGATCGCGCATGGTTCGCAGGCGTGTTCGATCGGGTGCGCGAAGCGATCCAGCGCGACTAGGCGCTAGTGCAGGTAGAGATAGAGGTAGACCGCGAACGGCGCGGTCCATACGAGCAGGTCTATGATGCCGTGGAGGCGCATCTCTCCGAACGTCTTCGGCTGCACGTAGAACTCCTGGAACGCGAGCGCGAACGCCGCGAGGGAGAAGAGGACGTAGAGCGCTACGTCGCTGCCGAAGAGGTTCTGCGAGACGAGGGTGGCGAAGAGGATGAAGAGAAGCGAGCCGAGCAGATGGAAGATGCTCCGGTACGCGATCAGCTTCGCGCCATAGGCGCCGAAGCCGCGGTTCTGCTGAAGCTCCGCGAGCGCGTGATCGTAGGCACGCTTCCAGCGCACGCGCTCCCCTTCGATCTCGACCGCAAACGGGTAGAGGTAATCGGGGATGCAGACGCAAAAGTTGTAGAACCGGAACGTGAGGTGGCCGAAGCGCTGCATGCTTCTAGCGTATCGCAGCGGCGATCGTTTTCACCACCCGGCGGTCGAGGATATCGGGGATGATCTTCCCGGCCGTCGGACGCGCCACGAGCCCGGCGAGCTCGCGCGCCGCCCGCAGTTTCATCGCATCCGTGATGCCCGCGACCCGGCGGTCGAGGGCTCCTCGGAAGACGCCCGGAAAGACGAGCGCATTGTTGATCTGGTTCGGGAAATCGGAGCGCCCGGTCGCAACGACGAAGGCGCCGGCGGCATGCGCGTCCTCCGGCATGATCTCGGGCACCGGGTTCGCGAGCGCGAAGACGATGGCCTTCTCCGCCATGCTCTTCACGTGCTCGCGCGTGACGAGGCCGCGGCCGGAGAGTCCAATGAACGCATCGCCGGCGGCGACCGCAGCTGCGAGATCGCCTTTCACCTTGCGCGGGTTCGTGAGCTTCGCGAGCTCCTTCTTCGAATCGTTCAGTCCGGGACGGCCCGCATAGAGGGCACCCGCGCGATCAAGCACGATGAGATCCTTCACCCCGGCGGCAAGGAGGAGCTTTGCGGTTGCCGCGCCTGCGGCGCCGGCACCCGAGATGACGACCCGTAGCGTCTTCAGGTCCTTGCGCACCACGCGCGCGGCGTTGATGAGCCCCGCCAACACCACGATGGCGGTGCCGTGCTGATCGTCGTGCATCACCGGGATGGCGAGCGCGTCGTTCACGCGACGCTCCACCTCGAAGCACTCGGGCGCCTTGATGTCCTCCAAATTGATGCCGCCCCAACCCGGCGCGATGGCGACGATGGTCTCTACGATCCGATTCACCCGCTCGGCATCGGGGAGATCCTTCGGAATATCGAGCACGATGGGCCACGCATCAATGCCCGCGAGCTCCTTGAAGATGAGCGCCTTCCCTTCCATGACCGGCAGCGCGCCGTAGGGACCGATGTCACCAAGACCGAGCACGGCCGAACCATCGGAGATGACCGCGACCGAGTTCTTCTTCACGGAAAGGTTCGGGGCATCTTTGGGGTTCTTCGCGAGATGCTCGCTCGCGACGCCCACCCCCGGCGTGTAGTAGAGCGCGAAACCCCGGCGGTCTTTGAGCGAGACCCGTGCCTTGGTCTCGATGCGCGCGCCGGTCTTCTTGAACGCATCGAGTATCTGCTGATTCTTCGATCTCTTGGGAGCGGTTTTCTTCCTCGGGGACCCCTTCTTTTTTGCCGGCATTCGGTCAGTATAGCCCATCCGCAAGGACGGCTATACTGGACAGGATGCAGCCCGCTGATATCGTCACGACCGCGTTCCCGCGCCTGAAGCCCGACCAGAAGAAGGCACTCGAGCGGCTCCGCATCCGTACGCTCCGCGATCTCCTCTACCACTTCCCCGCGCGCTACGAGGCGGGTGGTCCATCAGGGACCATCGCGAGCGCCGCACTCGGGAGCGACGTGACGCTCTACGGCACGGTGCGCAAGCCCGAAGCGAAGAAGGCGTGGAAGTCGAAGCGTCCCATGGCGGAAGCCTGGCTCGAAGACGCGAGCGGCCGCATCAAGCTGCGTTGGTTCTCCCAGCCGTACATGGCGAAGATGCTCCACGACGGCATGGTGGTGAAAGCGACCGGCAAGGTGACCGGTACCGACTCCTCGCGCTACCTGGCGAACCCCGAGATAGACCACTCGGCGATCAACCCCGAGCAGGTGCACGACTCTCTCTTCGCGGAAGGTACGGGTCAGGAGCCGGCGCCGCTCTATCCGGTCTACCCGGAATCGAAAGGCATCTCTTCCCTCTGGCTCACGCACGCGGTACGCAAACTTATCAGCGAAAAGGTGCACGAGAAGCTCACGGATCCCTTCCCCGCCGAGCTCCTGTCCCAGTACAGCCTCCCGACGCTTTCGAGCGCGATCGTGTTCATGCATGCGCCGCGCAAATTCGCGGAAGCGGAAGGCGCGAAGAAACGCTTCGCGTTCGAGGAAGTGTTCGCCATCCAGCTCGCGATGCAGCGCGAACGCATCCGCACGCGCGAAGAGGTCGCGCTGCCGGTCGAAGTGGACCGCACCGCGCTCGATTCGTTCATCGCGTCCTTTCCGTTCCCGCCGACCGGGGCGCAGGAGCGCGCTATCGAGGGCGTCATCGCGGACTTCGAGCAGACGTACCCGATGCGGCGGCTCCTTGAGGGCGACGTGGGCAGCGGCAAGACGGCGGTCGCTGCAGCGACCGCATACATGGTCGCGACCTCGCGCCCGCCGGTGAAAGGGGCGGTCGGCGCCAAAGCGATCGCGAAGCGCCGCGAGGGAGGCTTCCTCCAGGTCGCGTACATGTGCCCCACCGAGATCCTCGCGAAGCAGCACTTCTCGACCTTCGTCTCCTATTTCAAGGATCACCCCATTCCCATCGGACTCATCACCGGCAGCGAGTGCCGCAAATTCCCGAGCAAGGTGCGCGGGCAGGAGTCCGCGAAAGTCTCGCGCGCGCAGTTCGCGAAGTGGGTCGCGGGCGGCGAGATACCCATCGTCA
>CAZVJX010000056.1:0-4584 GCA_964627575.1 uncultured Candidatus Saccharibacteria bacterium | reverse complement strand
GTCACCGCTTCGTCGCCAGCTGCCCGGGGTTCACGACCCCGAGCGGCGTGCCCGGCGGCGCTGCCTGCACCAGGAGCTCGCGCGTGCGGGAGGGGTGGAACGGACCGTACCACCACGCCATCGCGACAACGATCCCCACTGTGAGAAGAGACGTAAGAAATTTCCGCATCGTTCACCCCTACCGGCGTTACCGCCGGATGCTTCGCTTCCTGAATTCTTCCTCGATGTCGAGCTCCTCGGGATCCCTGGCCCGCGTGCGGCCACAGAGCTCGCTCGCTCCAACGAGCACGGCCGCGAGAATCACCGTGCCCGTATAGAGCCAGGTGAAGTGCTCGTGAACCCATTGCGACACATCTGTCATGCAACCCTCCTTCCTTCTGCATTCATTTTTGCAATACTTGCTCCTTATTGGCAAGTTTCGGTGTATACTGGCACCCGTAATCACTACGCTATGACCATCCTCTACATCCTTATCGGGCTTGTCGTGCTCGCCGTTCTCTGGGTCGTATTCTCCTTCAACGGCTTTGTCGCGAGGGTGAATCGGACCAAGGAGGCGTGGGCGGACATCGACGTGCAGCTGAAGCGCCGCTACGACCTCATCCCGAACCTCGTCGAGACGGTGAAGGGCTACGCCGCGCATGAGTCGGCTGCGTTCGAGAACGTCACGAAGGCGCGCGCCGCGGCCATGGGCGCGCAGGGCGCGACCCAGAAAGCCGAGGCCGAGAACGCGCTCTCCGGCACGCTGAAGTCCCTCTTCGCGGTCGCGGAGGCGTACCCGCAGCTGAAGGCGAACGAGAACTTCCTGCAGCTCCAGCGCGAGCTCGGCGACACCGAGGACAAGATCCAGGCCGCCCGCCGCTTCTACAACGGCAATGTTCAGGAGCTCAATACGAGCCTCCAATCCTTCCCGGGCAACATGATCGCCGGCATGTTCGGCTTCAAGGCGATGGATCTCTTCCAGCTGGGCGCCGCGGACGAGGCCGCTCGCGAGCCGGTGAAAGTGCAATTCTAGGCAGCTTCACGCGTCTTCAGCTATATAGACGCGGTTCTCTATGACCCTCTACCAAGAGCGCTCGAGCAATATCTGGCGGACGACGCTGCTCATGGCGGTGTTCCTCGTGTTCGTCATCGCCGTCGGCTACGCGGTCGCCTGGTACTACCAGAGCCCCATCATCCTCTACGTCGCGGTCCTGTTCGCGGTCGGGATGAACTTCTATGCGTACTGGAACTCTGACAAGCAGGTGCTCTCCATGACGAATGCGCGACCGGCCACCCGCGAGGAATTCTTCGACTTCTACACGGTCGCGGAGAATATGGCCATCACCGCCGGCATCCCGATGCCGCAGCTCTACGTGATCCTCGACCCGGCACCGAATGCGTTTGCGACCGGTCGCGACGAGAAGCACGCGGTGGTCTGCGCGACGACCGGGCTCCTCTCGATGCTGGATCGCGCGGAGCTCGAGGGCGTCATCGCGCATGAGATGTCGCATATCCGCAACCGCGACATCCTCCTCATGACGGTCGCGGTCGTGCTCGCCGGCCTCCTCGCCATCATCGCGGACATCTTCCTGCGCATGTCCTTCTGGGGCGGCGGGCGCCGCAATGATCGCGAGGGCGGCAACGCCATCCTGCTGGTTTTCGCCATCGTGGGCATCGTCCTCGCGCCCTTGGCGGCGCAGCTCATCGAACTCGCCATTTCGCGGCGGCGCGAGTACCTCGCGGACGCGTCGGGCGCGCTTCTCACGCGCTACCCGGAAGGGCTCGCCTCCGCACTTGCCAAGATCGGGAACTACCCGGCGCCCATGCAGCGCGCGAGCCACGCAACCGCGCATCTTTTCATCGGCGACCCGTTCGGGCCCGGCAAGGCGGACTGGATTGACCGCCTCTTCTCCACGCACCCGCCTATCCAGGACCGCATCAATGCGCTTCTTGGCACGGAACAGGTTGCTCACGATACTGCAATCGGGTAGGGTAGGGGACGGTTGCCTACAGGAGGAAGCGGTGGAACCAGGGTACGGATACGCGCAGGACGACATCCACGTCTATCTCTCGAAAAAGGAGGTCACGCATCGTCGGCAGGGGTCCGACATCGCGAAAAACAGAGGAGGAAGGGAGCGCCGCTTCGAAGAGCGTCTTGGCCGGTACGAGGTATATAGACCTCGGTTGGTGGATCTGGATCGGCACGACGAGCACAGGCCTCGGCCGATGAATCGGAACCTGGAGGATCCTTCTCTGGTCGCGTGGCACAACTTACCCTCCATGCTCTGATCTACGGGCGGCGTCGTTTGGCGCCGCCTCTATCTTTTGTGCTATAACTGACCCACACTGGAGACGTCGCATAGTGGTCTAGTGCGCTCGCTTGGAAAGCGAGTAGGGGGCAACCCCTCGCGAGTTCGAATCTCGCCGTCTCCGCAAATGAAAAAGCGCCGCAGGGCGCTTTTTCATTTGCGGAGACGAGCCCGGCTGGGAGTCGGGCGGGCGAGATTCGAAGATGTTGCGAGCATTTCGCGAAGCGAAATCCGCAACGTGTACAGGTCCTGTAAGGACCGAAAGCGTAATCGCGTTCTCGCCGTCTCCGCATTCCGCACCGGTTATACTTCCCGTATGGAGGAATTCGTCATCAATAAGCGGGAGCAGGAGCACGCGGCGGCGCTCACGGCGCAGCACGTGCCCATCCCCGAGTGGTGGTTCCGGAAGAGTGCGATGCTCACCTTCCTCTTCAACGCGAGCTCGACGACGGTGCCGGAAGGGGAGCGCTTCATCGTGCGCACGGCCGAGCATGCCCGCGAGCTTTCCGCTGACCAGGAGCTCAAGGACCGCGCCGGGGTCCTCATTCATGAGGAGACCGCGCACGCTCGCATGCACGACGCCTACAACCAGTACCTGCAGACGCAGGGCTTCCATTCGCTCAAATACAACGCGGAGACGAAGCGGCTCGTGTATTTCCTCGAGAAACGCTTCTCGCTCTTCGAACGGCTCGCCACCTGCGCGATGATCGAGCACTTCACCGCCATCTTCTCGAAGCAGGTGCTCGATTCGGGCGTCCTCGAAGGCGAGGACGTGGACGAGCGCATGGACCGGGTCTGGTCCTGGCACTGCCTCGAGGAGCTCGAGCACCGTTCGACCGCCTTCGACCTCTACCGGGAACTCGGCGGCGGGTACTTCACCCGCGTCTACATGGCCGCCGTCACGAGCGCGCTGTTCGCCTTCGTGCATACGAAGTGCCTCATCGAATTCCTCGCCGAGAAGAAGGTTCTCTGGAAATGGTCCACCTGGATCGTCGGCGTTCCCTACATCTTCGGAAAGAAGGGCGTCTATCGGCTCTTCCTCACCGACTGGATCCTGTTCTTCAAGCCGGGTTTCCATCCGTACGACATTCCGCTCAGCAATCGCTACGGGAAGCAGCTGCATCACTACCACATCGAGGACGAACTCGTCGGCTACTTCACGCCAGAGGAAGTCCTCGCCGCGGTATCATAGGAGGAATGAGTCGCTCAGGCATTCTCGCGATAGCGCTCGCGTTTTCCGTGCTCATCCTCGCCGCGGGGGCGTACTTCCTGCATCCTGCCACGTCCGCCCGGAACGTCATACAAGAGATGACCGGAATGGGCACCACCACGCCCGCCATCCGGTATGAAGTGGCGACCACGGAGGCCGCGCAGGAGTTGGGGCTCGGGAACCGCGCGAGCATCCCGGACAACTACGCGATGCTCTTCGTCTTCCCGAAGGCGGACCGCTACGGGTTCTGGATGAAGGATATGCTCGTGCCCATAGACATCATTTGGCTCTCGGACGCGGGCGACATCATTCTCGTGGACCGCTCGGTGGACCCCGCGACCTACCCGCACGCTTTCTATCCGCCCCGACCGGTGCGGTACGTGCTCGAGATGCGCGCGGGGTATGCGAAGGACCATGGCTGGACCGTGGGGACGCACGTGGCGCTCCCGTCCCCCTACGGCTCCTAGTCTGGACAAAGGAACGCTTCGTCGTATAATGATTCCGGACCGGTCCAGACGACCGCTCGGGCCCTTGGTCCGGGAGGAAAGTCCGAACACTGGCGAGCTGCAAGGCTCGCAGCCAGGTAGCAGGTAACGCCTGTCCGCCGAAAGGCGCGAGGTGCGAACAGCAACGATCGATGCCGAAAGGCTAGATGCTCTCCTCGGAGAGCGTCCTGGGGGCGACCCCAGGCTGAAACGGCTAAATCCTTACCCCAGTGCAAGGCCGTGCCCGGCATAGTCCGGGAGCGCCGCTTGAGCCGTCGGGGCGACCCGCGGCCCAGATAGATGGTCGTCGCCCGCTCGGGTAACCGGCGGGCACAGAATTCGGCTTATCGGACCGGTATCCAGACATGCAAGAACCCGCCTTACGGCGGGTTCTTGCCATTTTGGCGCGCGCTGTCCCCACTACTGGGCGATCCAGGACCGGAAGGTCCTCGTATACTGAAGAGGCATTACTAGTGGGCTAGGGTTAATCCCGTGATTACGGAGTAATACAACATATATGTCAGATACAGCGTCTTCTGTATCGGCGATTGCGCCTAACCCTCGGCGCTTTTCGTTCGATTCCGCGTCGATCTGGGCGCTG
>CAZVJX010000055.1:0-4607 GCA_964627575.1 uncultured Candidatus Saccharibacteria bacterium | reverse complement strand
CCATTCGCGCGTTCATCGAAGGCGGCCCCGAACACGCGATGCACGTCGCCAATACCAAATAATGCGGAGGTGAAGCGTTCATCTACGCATTGCGTTACCTATATAGATAAGGCATAGTTCGGCCAGACCAATCACGGTCGGCTTCAACCGCAAGGAGGCTCTCATGCACGGCATGGCCCCTTCGGGGGGGACGCAGGACCACCGCACGCTTCGCGAAGCGCATCGGGCCATGGTGGCCCAGCGCTATCCGAATCGAACGGACATCATACCGCTCTTTCAACCCGCCAGTGTCGCAGACATGCGTGCCTGGCTCATTACCTACGCACCAGAGATCGCGAAATGGCCCCGTAAGCTGGTTCGCAAGCTCTGGAAGGAAGTCCGGGGCACTCACCCTGAGACGTTCCTCGTGGCAGTGCCGATGGACGGCGCCTGCTACGTCGACCGGAACATCCGGACCGTGACGGTACGCGCCTTCTATCGGCTCCATAAGCCGACGGAGCAGAATCCCGAAAATCGGGAGTCGGAATTCCTCTGGGAATTCCGGATCCAGGAGGATGGGAGCCTGAAGCGACGGCCATTCCAGAACTCGTTCAGCGAGAAGATGTATTGGACCGAGTGCACGCACATCCAATCGCTGAAACGGGCGTTCCGCGAGGAACTGGGATGGACCGGGCAGAAACGCGATGGCAAGCGCCGCAAAAGCATCGCGAAGCGGCACCTCGCCCCTCCGTACCTGGTGAACACCAGGGACCATCTGCACGTGACGTACTTCAAGGACGGCATGAAGCAAGCCGATTCGCAGAGCCATCATGACTCGGAACGATTCCCGGGCATAAAGACGAACAACGAATTGGTGGCGCACTACCTGTTCATCTTGAATCCCATGAGCACCTCGAGTTCCGTATGCGAGAATCCACGCATTGCGGCGTACGACGAATCGTACTACCAGCCCTGGTATCACGAGACGCGGACGCCCAACATCTTCGTCTTCGGCGACCAAGCCAAGGCCGATACACTCAAGCACCTTTCGGATCTGGGACTCACGCTCGATGATCTCGACATAGACTTCGCTGCATAGCGAAAACCGCCATTCCTCGGAATGGCGGTTTTTCTTTTGCTGCAGCTTTTACGGCCGATTATTTCTTCTTCTTCGGGCCGGTGTAGGACAGCGTCATGCGCTGGTCCTTGGGCTCGAAGAGCGTGATGGTGAACGGGTAGCTCTTGCCGAGCTCGAGCGTCTCGCGGAGCGCGGCGGGGGAGTCGAACTCGCTGATGTGCACGAGTCCGGCCACTCCCTCCTCGATGGATGCGAGCGCGCCATGCTTGTTGTACTTGATGATGACGCCCGAGACCTCCATGCCCTTCTTGTAGCGGTCCGCGGCGGTCTTCCACGGGTTCTCCTTGAGCGCCTTGATGGAGAGGGAGATCTTGCCGTCCTTGATCTCGATGACCTTCACCTGGACCTTGTCGCCGACCTGGTAAAGCGCGCGCGGGTCCTCCACGAGGCCCCAGTCGAGCTCCGAGATGTGCACGAGGCCCTCGAGACCCTGCTCGAGCTTCACGAACACGCCGAAGTCAACGGCGCCCGTGACCTCGCCCTCGACGATATCGCCGATCTGGTACTTATCAATGAGATTGGCCTTCGCCTCCTCCTCGTCGCCGGTGCGCTCGGAGAAGATGAGCTTACCTTCTTTGGCATCCGCAGTGATGATGCGGACCGGGAGCGTATGGCCCACGAGCTTCTGGAGCTCGCCGAAGATCTTGTCCTTGTCGCCCTCCGGCACGCGCGGGTAGTGCTCCTTCGAGAGCTGGGACGCAGGGAGGAAGCCCTGGATGCCCTGCCACGAGAGGATGAGTCCGCCCTTGTTCGCCTCCTCGACGGTGAGGTTGTAGATGTTCTGGCCGACAATAGCCTGCTCGGCCTCGCTCCAGATAGCGGCCTGACGCGCTTCCTTGAGGGAAAGCTCGATGTAGCCCTCGAGACCAGCGGGGTTAACGACCTTCGCGGTGATGGTGTCACCCGGGTTGGCCTTGCGCAGCACGTCCGCGGCGTTCAGGTACTCGCGGCCGTAGATAATGCCGGTGCCGAACGGCGGGAGGTCTACATAGAGACGACCGCGCACGAGCTCGATAATGGTGCCCTCGATGAGGTCGCCCGAGCGCGGGGGCGCCGGGATCTCCTCGATGAGCTTCTCCATCGGGTGGCCGGGGGCAACCACGACGGTGCTCACGACCAGCGGAGCAGCCTTCTTCTCTTCGGTTTCCATGAAATTTAGCGGCGGGACGTTCCGGCGGGTACTCGGTCCTTGCGGTCCCGAGGGTTAGCTCATCCGTACTGCTCCTGCCCTGTACGGTAGGGAATATAGCACTAAAAGCGAGAAAATGAAAGCCCCCATCCTTGCGGGACGGGGGCTTGGTTAGGCGGCGAAGCAGATCGCCGGCTGGCGATGATCAGCTGGCCAGGATATCGAGGGCGGTGACGCTTTTTAGGCGTCGGCGGGCTTGGGCCGCAGACTGTCGGCGATCTTGGCCTTGCTCGCGACGACGACGGCGCCGAGCGCGAGGGCGGCGACGCCCGCGACGAGAGCAGTGCGCATGGCGGGACTCCTGGCGGGGACGGACGAGGTCTTGGTCATCGGGTGCGTTCCTTGCGTAAGGTTCATCCTGTCAGTCTTCGGAATGGAAAACGGCCGTGAAGGCCGCAGGCGCACTCCGCACCGATCAGGGTCTTCATAATACCAGTATATGTGGATAACGTCAAGCCAAGATTTTGCGCTCCAGGGTAGGGGAGTCGGGCATGAAAAAAGGCCCGCATCGCGGACCTTCGGAAAGGACAGTCAATTCAATTGCGGAGGGTGCGGCGGGAGGAGCTCCGAGCTCCTCCCGCCTTCGACGCGGTGCAGGTTGAGTAGGAGCTGGACGTCTCCTCCCTGAATGCGGTCTCTGTTTTTAGGACACGCTACTTCCCTGCTTTCCGCACCGAATTCCTAGGCCGGTTTCCAGCTCCGCGGCTCGTCTGCGATGCCGCCGAGAGGGACATGCTTCGGCTTGCGGCCCGGCGGATCGTCGTCCTGCTGGTCCACGCCGAATTCACGCTGGTCCGCGGGGTGCGGACGCTGGTGGTCCATGCCGTGCATGGGTTCTCTCCCTCTGGGGTTTAACGGCGAGTGCCGGGAGGCGAGGCCGGCTCCGTCCTGCGGTCCGGTGCTCCAGCCGACAGGCGGGTAGGAACGGTCGGTGCGGTCCTGACGCGCGCGGTCGGGAGACCACGCTGGTCCTGGTGTTGCAGCGGCAATAAACGGCTCAATGCGCCCTCCAAAATCGAAATCGCCCCGACGGGCGACCTCCACAGAATACCACGACTGCCCTCTTCGTGCCAAGAAACATGAAGAGCGCCGCGAGGGGATCGCGGCGCTCGATGGTTAGCCAGAACTGATCAAGGCTTGGCTAGGAGGGGTGGTGGGGACTCCTTTCTGCCAGGCGCTGCCTGACGGTTCAGGTTAATGAATGAAGGTCAGATTCAGGTGCCGCCGTCGAGATGGCCGATGCCGCCCGAGCTGCCGTCGCCGATGTGCCCATGACCGTCGGTCACGTCGTCCTTGACCGGGCGGATGTGGCCATAGGAAATGCCGAGGCCGCCCCAGGCCTCCACGTGCCCATGTCCGCTATGCGTGCGCATAGGGTACTCCTTTGCTGGCTTCAGAACGCCCCACTTGCGTCCTCGGAAAGGCTAGCACGGCGGGGCTTTTTGGCTACTCGATATCCCCTTTCCGTGCTAAAATATAGGCACGATGGTTATTACTCACCATGGCGGACAGTGCTTCAAGGTCACCTTCGGCGACCTTACCCTCGTCTTCGACCCGGTGTCGAAGAAGGGCACGCTGCCGGCCGTGCGCTTCGGCGCCGACATCGCGCTCGTCTCCCGCAACCATGCCGATATGAACGGCGTCGAGGAGGTCTCCTTCGGGGGCGCAGAGCCGTTCGTCATCAGCGGTCCCGGCGAGTACGAGAAGGACGGCGTCACGGTGCAGGGCTTCCTCACCAAGAGCGAGTACGGACTCGGCAAAGACCAGGACCAGGCATTCAATACGGTCTATGCCGTGAACCTCGAGGGCATGACGCTGGTGCATCTGGGGGCGATGAGCGACCCCATGCTCTCGCAGGACGCGCGTGAAGCCATTGATGAGATTGACGTGCTCTTCGTGCCGGTAGGCGGCGATGGGGTACTCGACGCCGCGAAAGCCGCGAAGCTCGCGACCACGCTCGAGCCGCGCATCATCATCCCGATGCACTGGAACGGCATGGGGGAGCCCAAGGCCCTCGATGCCTATCTGAAGGAAGAGAGCGGCACGAGCGAGAAGGTGGACAAGCTCACGCTCAAGAAGAAGGATGCGGCGGAGAAGGAGGGCGCTATCATTGTCATCGAACCATAATCGTATGTCCAAAAATCTTCATCTCCTGCGTTGCAGCGCTCCGGGACTCGCTCACCGTATGGCATACGGCTCGACTCGTTCCTCGCTTGCGCCTTGCAGCGGGAGGATTTTTGAACATACTTAACCTATGGCGCGCCTACACGAGACCATCCACACCCTGCGGGCAAAGCCGGT
>CAZVJX010000054.1:0-4718 GCA_964627575.1 uncultured Candidatus Saccharibacteria bacterium | reverse complement strand
CACCATGCCGCCACCCATCACTTCGAGCCACTTCCCTTTCCCGCCGTCGCCCGAAGGAAACCACACGTCTATCTCTACCGAGGGTTCGGTGAACGGGAAATAGCTGGGACGGAACCGCACCTGTGCCCCCTCGCCAAGATACTCACGGAAGAAGCGGTCGAGTGTGCCCTTCAAATGCGCGAGCGTAATACCCTCACCCACGACGAGTCCTTCGTTCTGATAGAACTGCGCTTCGTGCGTCATGTCGGTTGCTTCGTTACGGAAGACCTTGCCCGGGACGATGACTCGATACGGCGGCTGGATGCCCTCTTTTATCTGTTCCTCCATGTAGCGGATCTGCACCGGAGACGTATGGGTGCGCATGACGCGACCGGCGGCAGGATCCACCCAGAGCGTATCCTGCATATCACGAGCAGGGTGGTCCTTCGCCACTCCGAGCGCATCAAAATTGTGCCACTCGTCCTCGAGCTCGGGGCCGGAGGCAACCGAGAACCCCATACGGCCGAATATCTCCGCAAACTCGCGAATCGCGACCGATATCGGGTGCAAGCGGCCCTCCTGCATATACGAAGCAGTATACACGCGAAATATGGAAAAAATAGGCCATTTTTGCTAGGCTTTGTACATCTCCCGCGTCCGGCGCCATATATATGACCCTTGAGGTTTTTGCCTATCCCTTTATCTTCCTCGGCCTCTACTTCGAGGTATTCATGCTGCTCACCTTCCTCTCGAAGCCCGCGCGCATGCGCCGCGGCCGGCCGGCCGCGACCGACAACACCCCCAGGGTCGCTATCATCGTGCCCTGCTGGAATGAGGAGAGCACCGTGGACGGGACGGTGAGGTCGCTGCTCGCGCTCGACTACCCCAAGGATATGTTCCGCATCATCCTCGTGAATGACGGATCCACCGACAATACGAAGGCGGTGATGGATGCATACCAGGGACACCCGCAGATTACCGTCATCCATAAAGAGAACGGCGGCAAGCACACCGCCATCAATACCGGCATGACTGCGGCCGCCGACTACGAATTCATCGGCTGCCTCGATGCCGATTCGTTCGTCGCCCCGGATGCGCTCCGCGAGATGATGCCGGCATTCGAGGACCCGAAGGTCGCCGCTTCGACGCCCGCAATGAGCGTCTTCGAGCCGAAGAACCTGCTTGAGCGCATGCAGAACGCCGAGTACATCTTCGGCATCGCGGCGCGCCACGCGCTCTCGGCCGTGAACGGCATCTACGTTACCCCGGGACCCTTCTCGGTCTACCGCCGGAGCATCCTCGAGTCCTTGGGCGGCTTCCGTCATGCACACCAGGCCGAGGACATGGAAATGGCGCTCCGCCTGCAGCGCGCCGGGTACGAGATCGAGAATTCCCCGCGCGCGCGCGTCTATACGAAGGTACCGCGCCATGTGGGCAAGCTCATCAAACAGCGTACCCGCTGGACGACTGGCTTTCTCCGCAATGTCCTGACCGATTACCGCGACCTCATCGGAAATCCTAAGTACGGCACGCTCGGGCTCCTCGTACTCCCCTTGGGCTTCGTCGCCATTGTCGGCAGCCTCGCCCTTATCGGGCTTGCGCTCTACACCCTCGGGACGAGTCTCGTGCACACCTATGCGATCATTTCCGGCGTCCCGCTCGTCTATCTGCTGACGCCCCGCCTCTCGGCCGACTGGCTCTACACGCCGGTCACCTTCATCACCGTGCTCGGCATCGTCGCGCTCGCGATCTCGACGACCTTCGTCTACATCGGTCGCAGCGTCTCGGGCACCAATACCCCGCTCACCACCAGCGTCATCGCCTACGCGCTCCTGTACGGATTCGTCGCTCCGTTCTGGCTCGTCCGTGCGCTTGTGGACGTCGCCACCGGTACCCGCCGTGCGTGGCGGTAATATTAGCCGTATGTTCAACTCTCTGCCCCTCGCGCTCCGCAACGCCATCATCGCTTTCGCGATTACCGTGGTCATCATCCTCACGGTGGTCTACGCCATCAACTACCTCGACCGCCAGCGGCTCGCGGAACTGACCGCGATCCAGAACCAGCTCGCGACCGACACGCTCTCCTTGGAAACCCAGTTCTCGCTGCTTGAGAACGCGCCCTGCGAGGACCTCTCGGCCGACAACGAGCTGTCCCAGGAGGTGAGCACGCTCGGCGACCGCCTCGCGACCGCGGAGGATCGGCTCGGCAAGACCAACCAGCAGGTGCTCGATCTCAAGAAGCAGTACACCCTGCTTGAGATCCGCGACTACCTCCTCACCGAGCAGCTCGCGAAGACCTGCCGCATCACGCCGACGGTCGCGCTCTATTTCTATTCGAACGAGCCGGGCGCCTGCACGGACTGCGATCGCGCGAGCTACAACCTCACCTACCTCCGCCAGACCTACCCCGCGCTCCGCGTTTACTCTTTCGACTACGATCTCGATCTCGGCGCCCTTAAGACCCTCATTGCGGTCGAGAAGGTGAAGGCTGACTTCCCTGCCTTCGTCATAGACGGCACCCGCTCCTACGGATTCACGACGCTCGATGAGTTCGAGACGCGATTCCCGAAGAGTCTCTTCGCCACCACGACGGCAACTACGACTGCCGCCAAATAAAGAACGCCGCCCGAGAGGGCGGCGTTCTTCTTTCATGAGCCGGAGGCGAGACTTGAACTCGCGACCTACGCATTACAAGTGCGTTGCTCTACCAACTGAGCTACTCCGGCGATGGGCTACAGCCCCACCTTACCATTCTTCGCTGTGCCTTTGCGCAGCGACTTACGGAAGCGCACGATGGTGGCCACGAGCTGGGAGCCCTCGACGGGCTCGCCGGCCGGCGCGTTCTCGGCAACCCGCTCGCGCAGCGACCGGATGGCTCGGGTGAGGGTACGCTCCACCGCACGGACGAAGAGGAGCACGGCGTGCACGATATCGTGCGCGACGCGCTCGGCATTCGACCGGGTGACGTACGCGAAGAAGCCGCCCCAATCAATATGCGTGGCGATGAAATTCATGCGCGCGACGCGCTTATCGAGACCGCGGCGCAGGCCGCCCAGGATCCTGACGCCCGACATGGTCTCGACCAGCGAGAGCACGAGGAAGCCGAGGAGCAGGAGGAGCGTGCCGAGGACCGCGGTGAGGTAGGTCATGGCGCGGATTATCCGCGGGAGGAGAACCGAGCGAACTTCGAGATCTGGACGCGCTCCCCGAACTTCTGGGAAGCCTCATCGATGAGCTGCTTCACGCTCTTGGATTCATCCTTGATGTACGGCTGGTTGAGGAGGACGGAGTCGCGGAAATAGCTATCCATCTTGCCCTGGAGGATCTTCTCCTGCATCTCGGCAGGCTTGTCCTTCACCTCTTCCTTGAAGATCGCCATCGCAGCATTCTTCTCATCATCGCTGATCTCCTCCGCAGTGAGGTACTGCGGGTTGGTCGCGGCGACCTGCATCGCGAGCTCGCGCGCGAGCGCCTCGAACTCGGGATTCTTTGACACGAAGTCCGTCTCGGAAGAGAGGAGCACCATCGCGCCGATGGCCTTGTCATGGAGGTACATGCCGACCGCGCCGGCGCCGATCTCGCGATCGCTCTTCTTGTCCGCCGCCTCCGAGGAGCGCTTGCGCAGGATCACCTCCGCCTTATCGATATCGCCGGCTGCCTCTTCGAGCGCCTTGCGGCACTGCATGACCGAAAGGCCGGTGCGTTCGCGCAATGCTTTAACGGTATCAAGAGAAATCTCCATGGTGTGAATTTTACTTACGGTACATGTAATCGATCAGAAGGCTGCGAAAGGTTTCGGATGCAAGGCGCTTGAAGTTCGGCGCACAAAGCGTACGCAGTATGCGATGAGCTCGTCGAACGGGACCCGCAACGCTGCAGCCGGAAACTTTAGCCCCTTCTCACTACCCCTTCTGGCCCTGCTCGAAAGCAGTAGCGAGTTCGTTCAGGATGAGCGAGATCGCCTGGCGTGATGCGTCGTTGGTGACGATCGGGTAGGCCGCATCCTTGAGGTTGCAGTCCGAACTCATGACGGCGATGACCGGGATGCCCGCCTGGCGTGCCTCCTTGGTCGCATGCGCCTCATGGCGCGTGTCTACGATGACCAACGCGTCCGGGCGCTTCGACAAGCCCTTGAGGCCCTCGAGGCGCTCCTCGAGGCGCTCGATCTCGCGATCAATGCGGATGCGCTCGAGCTTGGTGTAGATCTTGCCGAGCTCGCCGGACTCGCGCTTGCCGGAGAGGTCCGCAAGGCGATCAATGCGCTTCTTGATCTCCGGGAAGTTGGAGATGGTACCGCCGAGCCAGCGGCCCGCGACGAACGGCTGGGCGAGGCGCTTGGCGGTCTCGCGGACGCTGTCCTGCGCCTCGCGCTTGCCGCCCACGAAGAGGACGGTCTTGCCGTCGCGCGCGAGCGTCGCGAGCGCAGCCTTTGCAGCCACGAGCTGCTCGTCGGTCTTCTGGAGGTCGAAGATCTCGACTGCGCCCTTACTGCCCAGCACGAAGGAGCGCATGGTCGGATGGCGGCGGCTCTTCACCTGAGCGAAGTGGGCGCCCACGGAAAAGAGGCGCTCTACTCCCGCGCCGCGCATCTCTCCGCTCTTGGTTGCTTCAGTCATAATGGAGACAGCCTACCATAGGGCTTTTTTCCGTACAATCCCGGCCTTGGACGGGACTATTACTCCTCGTCCTCCCCACCCCCGCCCGCGGCGACGCCGCCCGCGCCCGCGGCTGCCTGCAGG
>CAZVJX010000053.1:0-4886 GCA_964627575.1 uncultured Candidatus Saccharibacteria bacterium | reverse complement strand
GACGGCCACGCGATTCACGAAGAGTTGCTGGACGAGATTACGTCGCACGACTACTCCGTGAGCCAGCGCGTGCGCGCGGTGCTCTACACGACCGATCCCATCCTGTTGGAGATTGGCGTGGAGAAGGGCTACAACCCGTCCGAGGAAGGCGAGCGGCGCAGCATCATGCTCCCAGGCGACCCGGAGAGCATGGCGCAGTGGCAGCGCCCCGCACAGGCCGGCCGTTCCGGCGTGGGCCGGAAGCGTGGGCCGGGTGTGGCGTATCAGTACGACCGGCCCGATACGAAGGTCACGTTCCTGACTTTGCCGGCTGGCGCCATGGAGGCGGCGACTTCCAACGCGGCCGAGTTGCACGAGAAGATCGCGCAAGCGCTGTGTTGGCTGCCCATTGACGCCAAGGAGATGATGGGCCGGCACGAGATGAGCGGGCGGGCGCTGGAGTGGGTCCACAAACGCCAGATCGACTATGACAACGAGGTGCGAACCGATTTCGGCGACCACGGGATATTGCCCGTGGTCGACCTAGTGCTGCGTATCGTCAAGGCGCTGGGATCGACGGGTGGTGTGTACCTTCAAGGGTTGAAGCAGGCGCTACCCATCCTCGACAAGTTCATGCGCGATCGGGAGTTGCCCGTGGGCGCAGATGGCCAGAAGGCCGGGACAGAGCAGGCGTGGATGCCGCCCGAGTTTCGGCTCAAGTGGCCACCATTCTTCCCCGACACGTCGGTGGACGAGAAGGCTGACGGCGACAACGTGCGCGCCGACCTAGCGGCCAATCTCATCACGCCGAAGACGGCATTGGCGCGGCGTGGGAAGTATTACGACATCCAAGACGCCAACAAGTACGCCGACGACATGGAAGCCGAGCGGAAGAAGTCGCAAGCCGACGAATTGGCGCAGCAGCACGACGCCGCCATGGCGCTGCAACAGGCCGCGGGGATGCGGCGAGGTGGCGGTGGGATGGTGCAGCCCGGCCAGCCGTCCGCGAAGCAGGCGCCACAGGCGACACCGGCGCCCGCTGCGCAACGCAGCGCTCCGGCTCGCGCGAAGGTCAAGCCGCCGACGTCCAGGCTAGGGGCGGGGCGGCTCACGGCGCGGCGGCAGCCGCAGAAGGAAGCGGCGTAGGATGCCCACGTACTGGCAACTGGTGAGCCGCGTGCTGTTCGCGCAAGCGCGACGCGTGTCGCATCCAGGGGATGAGGCGCCTCGGGCGGCGGAGATCCGCGCCCGCAAGGCGCTGGCGGCCACCGAAGAGCACCAGGCGGCGCAAGCGGCGTGGCGCGAGCGGGTTGCAGCGAACGCGCAGCGCAAGAGCGCTGCGTAGGCGTCGAGGGCGAACCATGGCTGGCAAAGGAATGCGATCGAAGGTGGGCGTGACGATGGCCGATGGCCACGTGTTCGCCTCGAATGCGATGCTCCACGCCGCCGCGCGCGCCCACGATCGCGTCGCTGGGCCCAGTGCGACAATGGGTGCGGGCGCCGGAGGCGATGCGATGAAGTCGGCGCGTGCTGCCGCACTGCGCGCGGCGCCACCAAACGTCAAGCACGAGTCCGCAAAGCACACGGGCGCGGCTGGGGCCGAGACGGATATGCGCAAGTTTGGCCCTCGTCCAGTGGCAGAAAAGTTTGCCAGTAAAGAGAGGGTGGCGAACCTGTCGCATTATGAGCATGTGCTTGACCGTATGCGAGACGAAGGCGTAACTCCTACACTGCAATCGGAGTTGCGTGCCATCCGTAACCAGCGCTCACAGGAGCAGAACCGATCCGGGTTGCAGGGCGACTTGTTCGCTGGCTTCGGCGCAGCGAAGTCAACGCCGAAGTCGACCGGCCGCATGAGCGACCACGAATACCGTGCAGCCATGGACCGCGCCGGTGTGAAAACGGCGCACGAGTATGCGGCCGATAGGCTACACGCCATCCACGAAGCTCGCAAGGCGGTTGGTCAGGCACGCGAGGCCCAGCGGATGTCAGACTACTACGGCAATCGCAAGGGGGCGGCGAGGCTAGTCAAGTCCGACCGTGACGCCGCTGTCCGCAACATCAAAGAGTTGCGCTCGGCCGCTCACAGCGCCTCAAAGGAGGCCCGCGAGGCGCCGCTGGGCCTATCGAACGCGATGGCTCGCGAGCGTGCGCTACGCGGCGATAGCGTGGCGAAGTCGGCAGCCGGGTCAGTCCAGCGGATGCGCTCCGGACCACCGGCAGCACTGCCGCAGACCAAGGGTGTGAAATTGGCCGGCCCGCAGACGGTACGGTTCCACGACTGGGGCAGCGACGTGAAGTCGGTCGCCAGTTCGGGTGGGCTACACGTACACGAGTCGTTTGGCCACGGCGGCAAGGGGCAGTACCAGATCACGCACGCCGCCAGTGGGAAGATGGTCCTTGGCGGCATGGGGAAGACGGAGGCGCTCGCGGCCCTGCGCGGCATGCACACCGGCCGTACGGTGAACCGTCTGGCGGAGGGCGGTGGCAAAGTGCAGCAAGCCGCGATGCGTAGATATGGCGCCATCTTGCAGCGACGCGAGGCGATGGCGATGGCAGCGAGGCAACGGCCAGCAAGTAAATTTGGCGACCGCAACACCAGTGTTGTGCCCGCTCTGCATGGCTCAGCAAAAAGAGTGAGTGGCGCGACGGCTCAGCAACACGAACCGCGTAGCGCCTCAGACTGGGCCAGGCGGATGTCGGAACTGCGCGCAGTGAGACCGCGACCGATTGAGCGGCTATACGGCAAAAACCCAACGAGTGAGCAGCGGGCACAGCACGCTCTGGCCGAGCGTACGTGGAACGCCGAGTATAGGCGGGCGTCCAAGTCGCAGAAGATTGCACTGGAACAAGACAACGCGGCGTTCCGGGCCAGGAACACATAGAACATGCCCACCAAACCCAAGACACCCGCTCTCTTCGCCTCCCCGTCGGCCTATGATGACGCCGAGCGGTCGCGTCTCGTTGACACGCTGAACCAAGTCCAGGCCGATCTACTCGACCTGGAGTTGGCTGTCTACCTCGCGCACCGCACGCTCCGTGGCGAGCACTTCGCGGGCCTGCATCCGCTGTTCGGCGAGTTCGCCGGCAAGTTGGGCAAGTACACCGACAAGGTGCCTGAATTCGTCGCGATGTTGGGCGGCCAGCCCATCGGCACCGCGCGTCAGGTAGCGAAGATGTCTCGGCTCGACGACTACCCCGAGGGCCTCACCGACGGGATCGCGCATTGCCGCGAGTTGTCCAAGCGGATCAGGGTGGCCGTGGCGGGGCTACACGAGGCCGCCGTGGTGTCCGATGAGACGGGTGCGCCCGATGCGCTAGACCTCGTGACCAAGGTCATGCAAGGCGTCCAGCACTACGGGTGGATGATTGCGGCACATCTGGCCGGCAACGAGGAAGACGATGAAGATGACGACGGGCCGAAGAGTAAGCCGGGTGCTGGTGGGAAGGATTGAGCATGGCTGGTAGGAACGCATTTGCCAAGCTCGGCGTAACGCGTCCGGAAGGCAGCGTGGCGGCCAGTAACGCCGTTCTGCACGCTGCCAAGGCCGCTGGTGACCGCGTGCGCGCCACGGGTGGCTCAGATGCCGAGGCGATGCTAGCGAGTCGACAGGCGGCTCGTGTCGCTCATCCGGGCGTGGGCCGCAGCAAGAGCATGGGCCAAGCAGCACACTCCCAGATGACCAAGGCAGCACAGGTGGACCGTCCGGTCGTGAAGCGCTCGGCGGCCAAGGGCACGCGAGCACCCGTTGACCCGCGCGCAAAGACCACGATCGCGCGGATCGGCGCGCTAGATATTGCGTCGATTCGTGGTAATAGGATCACGATGACTCGCGCCGCGTACGCGAGTGATCGGCGCGCGAAGGTGGAATCGGTCCTACGCGATAGTGGGGTGTGGTTTGACAGGGCGGTGTCAGGTCACACCGTTACGTGGACGGTCAGGTAGGCCACGATGGCGGGTGGCTCATGCTGCCCTTGCAACGTCGTCCGTCACCACTGCGATGGAGAGCGCGAGCACGCGGCGGCGCGCCTCGTTCGCGCCAGCAGCGAGGTCCCGATGCGCCCGTTGGGTGTCCGCGCCGACGGCCAGACGGAGGCTGTTCGTGTGTAGCCTAGCCTCATCCGCGAGGATGGCGGCAGCGTGCGCCACGTCGTTTGGCGCGCAGACGAACGCGCGCACGAGCGCGTCGTGAGCGTAGCGAACGAGGTGGTAGGCTTCGCTCGCTTCCTCATATCCGGCCGGGTCCGTCGAGTCGACAGCGAGGCGCGCGAGCCGGAGATCCAGTTCCTCCCGAGCCATCGCGAGGCAGAGATCGTAGATCGCTTGATTCATGGGCTGTGTCGTCATGACGCGTTCCTCCGTGAGTATTTTGCGAGGTAGGCGAGGCCGAGCGGGGCCACGTATCCTGGCGGGTTGTTTTCGAGAGCGTCGAGATCGACCGCTGCCGCAATCGCCGCGTCCAGCACGGTGAGCACGTCCCCGTGGGTAGTGGACGCTGCGTTGTTCCAGTGGGCGATGCGCTCCGAGGGAGTCATGCCCCGGCGGTCGTGCCTTCCGATGTGGCGGTCAACGACCGCGATGAGCACCGTCCGCTCGGCCGGCGAATCGGCGACGGCCCAGCACGCGGCCTCCACGGTCCACTGCACGGCATCGGGGCCGTGCGCCATCGTTCCACGACCGTTGGCGTCGACGGCGCCGCCGATGCCACGGCGGTCGTGCAGCCACGCGCTCGGTTGGGCGAGCATCCCCCGCACGGTCCGCAGTTTCTCTGCAATGCGAGAGGCGCCACGCCGGCGCTGGACGATCGGGTGTTCGTGTTTCATAACCTGAGATATCGGCATCGCGAGACGCGGCGTCAAGATCCAGCAGGCAAAAATCTCATGGACATCGCCAACCACATCCCGCC
>CAZVJX010000052.1:3170-5032 GCA_964627575.1 uncultured Candidatus Saccharibacteria bacterium | reverse complement strand
GACAGCACGGTGAAGGTGTGGAGCGTGGCTGCGGGAAGAAGCGCGCGGTAGTTCTCTACCTGCGCATAGGGAACGACCGGGTCGTCGGTGCTGTGGAAGAGGTGGAGCGCGCCGCCCTGCGCAATGAGTCCCGCGAGCGAGCTCGGCAGGGCGAAGTCGCCGACCGGCTCGTCGGGCGTCGCCTCGAATACCGGCGCGACGAGGAGCGTCCCGCGGATCGTCTTTCCGAGGTTATGGAGGGACAGGTATTTGGCGAGAAAGATGCCGCCCAAGGAGTGCCCGACGAGCACGAGGTCATCGCCGGTTGCCGCGAGCACGGTGGTGAACCACGCCTCCCACTCTGCGTACTTAGCGTTCCAGGTATTGGGCATGCCCGGCGCGATGACCTGATACTCGTCACCGAGGGCGCCCGGGAGCCAGCTCTTCCAGTCCTTGAACCCGAGGCGATCGAGGAAGAACTCCTTCTTGAGGAGATACCGGAAGTACTCTTCGTACGTATCGAATGTCGTCCCGCCAGGGACGATGATGACCTGCCGCATGAGGATCATGCTATCGCATCGGGCGGAGTGGTGCGAATGACGCTGTGTGGTAGGGTGAATCCCATGGCACTCATCGATCAGGTAACGCTCCATGCGCAGGCAGGGCGCGGCGGCGACGGCGTCGTCCGCTGGCTTCATATGAAGGGCAAGGAGAAGGGAGGACCGGCCGGCGGCGACGGCGGGCGCGGCGGCGCGGTCATCCTCGAAGGCGTGCGCGATCTCGCGGCTCTCGCGCAGTACCGCTTCACGAAGAAGTTCCGTGCGGAGAAGGGCGGAAACGGCGACAACAACAACATGCATGGCGCCGATGGCGCGGACGTCATCCTTAAGGTGCCGGTGGGTACCGTGGCGCGCATACCGTCGTCCGGTGAAAGCGTCGAGATTCTGGCGGAAGGCCAGCGCATCGTCGCCTATAAGGGCGGCGCGGGCGGCTTCGGCAATGCGCATTTCAAGAGCTCGGTAAACCAGAATCCCTTCGAATCCCGGGAGGGAAAACCGGGGCAGGGTGGGGATATCGAGATCAGCCTCAAGCTCATCGCCGACGTCGGCCTCATCGGCTTCCCCAACGCAGGGAAGTCGTCTCTCCTTAATGAACTTACGAATGCCCGCTCGAAGGTGGCAAGCTATGCCTTCACTACACTCGACCCCCACCTCGGCGATTTCTACGGCTACATCCTCGCTGACATCCCCGGCCTTATCGAAGGCGCCTCGTCTGGAAAGGGTCTCGGGTCTCGGTTCCTCAAGCATATAGAAAGGACCAAATTCCTTGTACATCTCGTCTCGGCTGAACAAGAAGACATCGTTTCGGCATATAGGGCCATACGCAACGAGCTCGAGACCTTCGGGCGGGGCCTCCCCGAAAAGCGAGAGCTGGTGATCCTCTCGAAGACCGACCTCCTATCGGGGCAGGAGCGGGATGCGGCGCTTGAGGCGCTCGCCAAAGCCTCCGGGAAGGAGGTCCTGCCGCTCTCCATCCTCGAACCCGAGCTCGTCAAAGCTCTCTCCGACCGGCTCGCTAAGGAGCTCGCCGCGTAAAAAGACGCCCTTGCGCCCCGCCACTGGCTGGGTGCAAGATGGACGTATGAGCGAGCGCACTCCCGATCTCCGTGGCTATGTTCCTACCGTGGGCCTTGAGGTCCATGCGGAGCTCAATACCCGGACGAAGATGTTCTGCGACTCGGCGAACGACCCCGAGGAGACCCGGCCCAATGTGAACGTCTGTCCGGTATGCATGGCGCATCCCGGAACGCTGCCGGTCATCAATCGGCAGGCGGTCGAGCATGTGCTCAAAGTCGGCACCGCCCTCGGATCCACGCTCGCGGA
>CAZVJX010000052.1:0-3160 GCA_964627575.1 uncultured Candidatus Saccharibacteria bacterium | reverse complement strand
GTTCGATCGCAAGAGTTACTTCTACCCGGACATCCCGAAGGGGTACCAGATCAGCCAGTACGAATTCCCGCTCGTCGCAGGCGGCGAACTTTCCGGCGTCGCCATTACGCGGGTGCATCTCGAAGAGGACACTGCGCGTTCGTCGCACGAAGGCGGCTCGTCCGTCGTCGACTTCAATCGCGCAGGCGTCCCCCTCATGGAGCTCGTCACCGAGCCGGTCATCCACGACGCGAAGACTGCGGGCGACTTCGCGCGCGAGCTTCAGCTGCTGCTGCGCACCCTCGGCGCATCGCACGCGAATCTCGAGAAAGGGGAGATGCGCGTCGAGGCGAACATCTCGGTCTCGAAGTCCGACGCGTTCGGCACCAAGGTCGAGGTAAAGAACCTCAACTCGTTCCGTGCGGTCGAGCGTGCCATTGCGTACGAAGTCGAACGGCAGATCGCGCTCCTTGAAGAGGGGGGGAGGGTCGCCCAGGAAACCCGCGGCTGGGACGAGGATAAGCAGCAGACCTTCAGCCAGCGCGTGAAGGAGGGGAGCGCCGACTACCGGTACTTCCCGGAGCCGGACCTCCCGAAGCTCATCGTCTCCGAGCTGTCGGCGTTCGCGACGCGACGCGACGCGCTGCCGGAACTTCCGTGGGAGAAGCGCGCGCGGTATGCATCGCTCGGACTGAAGCCCGAGGACGCGGCGAGTCTCGCGGGAAGCGTGGAGCGTAGCGCGTATTTCGATGCGGTCGCGGGCGAGCTCGGAAGTGATCCGGCGCTCGTAAAGATCGCGGCGAACTACCTCCTGAACGATGTGGGTGATGGTACGCCTCCGGTCCCGGCAGTATTTGCCATGCTCGTCCGGATGATCAATGACAGCAAGGTATCTTCTCGCGGCGCCAAGGACATCCTTGCAGCGCTTATGGGAGGCGATAGCCGCGATCCGCTTACCGTTGCCAAAGAACTGGGCCTTCTCCAGGAGAGCGATCCGGAGGCGCTTCGCAGCATCGTACAGGGCGTCCTTGCAGAGCATGCGGGGGTGGCCGACGAATACCGCGGTGGAAAGGAGAGCGTCCTCCAGTTCCTCGTGGGCCAGGGTATGAAGGCGAGCAGGGGTGCTGGGAACCCCGCGCTCATTCGCGAATTGTTCATCGAGGAGTTGCGAAAGTAAGACGGGACCATTGGATTCCGCCTCTCTTTTTAGCCCTGTGCATAAACTCTCCTATCCGAGACAAGAAAAGCTTATATTTTCTGTATGGATGAACTAACTCTCGACAACAAGAAATACCTCTCGTCCAAGCGCGCGGCTCAGGTGACGGGCTATGCGAAGGATTACGTGGGTCAGCTGTGTCGGGAAGGTCGGGTAAACGCACGTCTCGTGGGGCGCAACTGGTATGTGCTCGAAAGCTCGATCCTCGAGCATCGCTTCGGTGCGGAGGAGCAGGACGCTGCTCCGGAAGCGGCGCCGGCGCCGATGCCTACGTGGGAGGCGCCGCGCTATATGCCGGAGCCGATCGAGACGGGTCCCGCCCTTACGCCCAAGCCTGCCGCCGCGGTTTCTCCGGAAGAAACGGCCAAAATGCTTACTGACATGCAATCAGCCTGGCAGGAATGGCTCGAGCGCGATGAGCAGGCCCTGCCGGACGCCAGCCAGATGCTGCTCGAGGACCATGAAGAGCCGTCTATTGCGGTTCCGGAGCCTTCTGAGGCCCCCCTGGTCCCGGTAGCGGCTCCGGAACTGGTCCCCGAGGAAGCCGAGGAAGAGGTTGCGATCCATATCGCGCGCCGCCCCGAACCCATAGAGGCTCCGCGTGCCATGCGCGACGAGGCTATTTTTGATCTTCGTGCGGCCCGTTCTGCCGATCAGCCGTTACAAATCAAGGATTTTGGCGCTATTCCTGAGCGCCGCTCGCGCCCCGTCCGGCGCCAGAACGGCGGCGGATTCGTTCTCCGTGCCGTGTTTGTGGCCGTCGCGCTGATTGCGCTTGGTATCGCCGCGGTCGGCAGCGGTTTCCTCGACAAGGCCCTCGAGTCCTCGAAGGCCGGGTCGTTCGTGACCGACTTCTTCGCCGGCAAGCAGCAGGTCTCGAAGTAGGCGAGCGACCCCGCTTCACCCCGGCGCGAGCCGGGGTGTTCGCTTTCCCCACGCAGCGAAAATCATGCGCGAGCGCTGACAAGAAAACAGATAGAATCTAGATAACTTGTCATTCCCCATGGACGCTTCGGAAGAAAAAATTTTCCTCTCCACGAAAGAAGCGGCGCAGCACTCCGGTTACAACGCGAGCTATCTTGGGCAGCTTGCGAAGGAGGGAAGGTGAACGCGGTGCGCACCGAGAAGGGATGGTCTATCGAAGAGGGATCGCTCGACCTCACGACAGGTACTACGTCCTCGAGCACCGCGCCCTGGCTCGGGTCCTTCGCGGACGCGAGCCATGGTCTCAAGCAGGGAATCGCGATACTCACGGATACTGTGGTGCACGTGCTTGGACGTGCCGTGTATGCCACTACCGGCGTATTCGACAAGATCTTCGTGAAGGAAGTGCATACGGATGTCGTACGTAGGACAGACCTGCGTCACCGAAGCCCAGCTGAAGGCGCTCCATGAGCAGGCGGGGCAGACGGGTGTCGCAAGCCCGAGCACCGCACCGACCGCGGCAAGTGCGCCAGCCACAGCGGGCGACGTGACCGATCCCGCGCCGGACACGGCTACGCCAAGTGATACGAGGAACACCGCCAGCAGCTCCTCAAGTACCGATAGAACTGCGTCCTAAGCATCCGAGATATAGAAAATAGAGCATCCGAGATTTAATTAATGGGGAAATATATAAATATCACGTCCCGGCAAGACAAAAAATAAATAGAACATCTAAAACGCATCGAGAAAATGCCGATGTCGAGTGAAGAAGGCATTGTAGTACTGCCAGACGGCCGATCTATATATAACGAGGCCGCATAGCGGCCTTTCTTCGCTGATTTACCATAATTACGGGGTATAGGGACGATTTTAGTATTCAAAAGGCCTCGCCTGAGGCCTTTTGAATACTCGTGATGATTCATTGGTCCAGTAAGGAGAGTGGTAGGAGTCCTGCTCCGGCTGATTCATCTCGAGAAGGGAGCTCCTCGGGTGATGTATCCCCATCGATTCTTGTGGTGCTGGCCAGCGCGATCCGTGCAT
>CAZVJX010000051.1:0-5042 GCA_964627575.1 uncultured Candidatus Saccharibacteria bacterium | reverse complement strand
CTCCTATCAGGACGCGAAGGATGCGCTCGCCGATTATGCGGTCATCGCGCCCTTCCCGGGCGTCATCGCGAGCGTCCCGCTCCAGAAGTACGACAGTGCGGGAAGCGGCACCACCGTCGCCGTCCTCACCACGACGCAGCAGATCGCGACCCTCTCCTTGAACGAGGTGGATGCGGCGAAAGTGAAGGCCGGCCAGAAAGCGACGCTCACCTTCGATGCGATTGATGGCCTCTCGATAGATGGCACGATCGCCGAAGTGGATACCGTCGGCACCGTGTCCCAGGGCGTCGTGTCCTATACGGTGAAGATCGGCTTCGATACGCAGGATGCGCGCGTGCTGCCGGGCATGACGGTGGACGCCACCATCGTGACCGCTGCAAAGGACAGCGCGCTCGTGGTCCCCTCTTCGGCGGTGAAGACCACCGGATCGCAGGCGTATGTCGAAATCGCTTCCTACGCGCCGGCAGGAAGGTCCTCAACCACTGAAGCAATGGCAAGCTCCACACGGGCGATGCGCTTCCGCATGAGCAGCACGACGCAGAACTTTGGCTCGAGTACGCGGATGTTCTCCGGAAGCGCGGTCGCCTTCGCGGCACGCGCAGCCGGGCCGACCGTGGACGCGTCGAACGTTACCGTGCGCCGGGTCCCGGTGGTAACCGGCATTACGAGCGACACCATGACCGAGATCATGAGCGGACTTACCCCGGGCGAGTTCGTCGTCTCCCAGTCGCTGAACGCCTCCGGCAAGACCACGACCCAAACGCCGAGCCTTCTGAATCTCTTCGGTGCACGCGGCGGCGCTGCAGGCGCAACCCGCGCGGCCACCGGCGCGGCAGGCGCGCGAGGCTTCGGAACCGGCGCGGCCGCACACGCCGGCGGAGGGAATGCCGTCTTCGTTCCGAAGGGCGGTTAGCAAGCGCATGATCGAGGTCAACGGCATCACCAAGGCATATCAGACCGGCGACACGGTCGTAGAGGTGCTGCACGGCATCACGTTCACCATCGAGGACGGCGAGTTCGTGGCCATCATGGGACCCTCCGGTTCGGGCAAATCCACGACGATGCATATACTCGGGTGCCTCGACACGCCCACATCCGGCACCTACACGCTCGACGGCGAGGACGTGAGCACGCTCACCGGCGACGAGCTCGCCGACATCCGCCGCCGCAAGATCGGCTTCGTCTTCCAGTCCTTCAACCTTCTGCCCCGCTCCACGGTGCTCCGCAATGTCATGCTCCCTTTGGTCTACCTCAATGTACCGGAAGAGGAGCGCATAACGCGCGCGAAAGAAGCGCTCCATGCCGCCGGGCTCGACGAGAGCCGGTTCGAGTACAAGAGCAACCAGCTTTCGGGCGGACAGATCCAGCGCGTCGCGATCGCCCGCGCGCTCGTGAACGATCCCTCGCTCATCCTCGCCGACGAGCCTACCGGCAACCTCGATTCGAAGACGAGCGAGATCGTGCTCGGCACCTTCGAGCGGCTCAATCGCGAGCACGGCCGCACCATCGTGCTCATCACCCACGAGGAAGGCATCGCCGAGCACGCCCGGCGCATCATCCGCATTAAGGACGGTATGATCGTGAGCGATTCGACCAACCATACCCGCCGCATCCCGGCAGCCCATTCCGACCTATGACGCTCCGCGACCTTTTCTTCGAGACCTCCACCGCGCTGCGCGCCAACAAGGTGCGCTCCGGCCTCACCATGCTCGGCATCGTCATCGGCATCGGCTCGGTCATCGCCATGGTCGCGATCGGCAACGGCGCGCAGGCGCAGATCCAGTCGAGCATCCAGTCCCTAGGCAGCAACCTTCTTATCGTGACCCCGGGTGCAGAGCGCGCCGTGGGCGGCTTCGGTGTTTCCGGGGGACGCGGCGGCGCACAGACCCTCACCAAAGACGACGCGACCGCCCTCGCGAGCGCGTCGGGTGTCGCCCAAGTTGCCGAAGAAGTGAACGGCCGCTACCAGGTGGCGGCGAAGGGCACCAATACCAATACGAGTGTGGACGGCGTATCCGGCAATTACGCGACGGTGCGCAATGTGCAGATAGACCAGGGCCAGTTTATAGACGACAGCCAGTCCGCCGCCCTCGCGAAGGTCGCGGTGCTCGGCCCCACCACCATGACCGATCTCTTCGGCGACAGCGCGGAGGCTGCGGACGTCATCGGCGCGCAGATCCGCATCAAAGGCACCCCCTTCACGGTCATCGGCGTCACGGTCTCGAAGGGCGGGTCGGGCTTCACGAACGCCGACGACATCATCTACGTGCCGGTCGGCACCGCATCCCGCTACCTTTCCGGCAGCAACTACCTCACGACCGTAGACATCCAGGCGACGGACGCCGGGAGCATGGCGCAGGTGCAATCGGACGTGACCGGCCTGCTGCTGTCGCGCCATAAGATCAGCGGCCCGACGCAGGCGGATTTCAGCGTGCTCAACCAGGCGGACATCGTCGCGACCGCTTCCTCCGTGACCGGCACGTTCACCCTGCTTCTCGCTGCCATCGCCGGCATCTCGCTCCTCGTGGGTGGCATCGGCATCATGAATATGATGCTCACGAACGTGACCGAGCGCACGCGGGAGATCGGGCTGCGAAAAGCTATCGGCGCGACCGAGCGCGACATCAGTAACCAGTTCCTCATGGAATCCATCCTGCTCACCGTCATCGGCGGCGGCATCGGCATCGCGCTCGGCTGGCTCATCGCCATCCTCCTCACGCTTTCCGGCGCGCTCACCGCGAAAGTCTCGCTAACCGCCGTGCTCGTAGCGTTCGGGGTTTCAGCGGTCATCGGCATCGCGTTCGGGTGGTACCCCGCCCGCCGCGCGGCGAAGATGAACCCGATTGACGCACTGCGCTACGAATAGAAAGAAGCCCGGCGCTAGGCGCCGGGCTTGGGTTCCGAAGGTACTCGTCATTCCGCCGGGAGGTGATCCTCGGGCTTCGGCCGTATGGACTCGATCGCGATCCGCCGGTACAGCAGGTGCGTATTGATCGGTCGGTACGGCCGCTGATGCAGGTGGCGCTCGTAGAGCCGCTGGTCCTGCGCTCGCACGACGGCAATGCCGCCGGCCCGGATGGTGAACAGGGGCAGTCCGCGCCACTGAGGCAGATGCTCCTTCCGACGCTTCCTCCCCAGCACCTGCACTTCATGCTCCAGATGCTGGGTATAGAGGCCGACGAGGACATCGAGGTCCCGCTCGGCCGCATCGATGACGCGGACCGCGTTCTCGGTGTCCTTCATGTCGTAGATGACCTTGAGGCCCTCCTGAAACTGGAGACTCGCAAGGTGCAGCTGGTGGATGCGGCCGAGGCAGCGCAGGCAGAGCGCCGAGACCTCGCCGTAGTCTTCGCCGTCTTCCGGCATCTGTTCGTAGAGCCAGACGCTGCTCGAATCGATGCCGTTCACGCGTTCCAGTAGCACCGCGATGGGATTGGACCAATCGGGGATGCGTTCTTCCGGGTCGGACTCGGGTTTGCGGATACTCACTACTCTCTCCTAATTGTGAATGAGCGTATCGATACAATAACACGAAATCTGTGTTCTAGCAATATTGCGGATCGCTAATCCCCATGAACCGGTTCCGTTCTTGCGAATTTCATGAAATTATCGCATACTTGTGGCAACTCGACGGTCCACTGTCTCCTAAGGCTCCCCGCCCCAACGTGCAGCATCATCGAGGTTACTAAAAAATCAGTTCAAGCCACATGGCAACCAACAAGCTCTATGTCGGCGGTATTCCTTACCGCACGACCGAGGACGAGATGCGCACCGCTTTCGAGGAAGCAGGTACCGTCACGTCCGTCAGCATTATCATGGACCGCATGACCGGCCGCTCGCGCGGATTCGGTTTCGTGGAGATGGCCGATGAGGCGCAGGCCCAGGCAGCCATCGACCGCTGGGACGGCAAGGAGTTCGACGGGCGCATGCTCTCCGTCTCCTTCGCTCGCCCGCAGGGTGATCGCCCCCAGGGCGGTGATCGCGGCGGCCGCGGCGGTTTCGGCGGTGGTCGCGGAGGCTTCGGCGGCGGCAACGACCGCGGAGGCTTCGGCGGCGGATACTAGTCCGACCCGATAAAGAAAAGACCCGGCTCCGGCCGGGTCTTTTCTTTATCGCCCGCGCTAGCCGCAGGTCGTGCGGGATTCTTCCGCTTGGCCGAGAACCTGCCGCTTCTTGTATTCGGCGGTCCAGCCCGTGAGATTCGAGAGTACCTGGAGGTAGGAGCCCAGCGCCGCGATGGCGAGGATAAGGAGAATCGGCCAGGCGTAGGGCGTCGCGAAGTAGAAGAACACCGCCGTCGCCGCGAACCAGAGGCCGGTGCACCAGGGGCAGGTCAGGAGCGTATAGAGCGTGCCGGCGAGCGTCTCCGGGCGCGCATCCACGAACCAGTCCCGGATGAACTTCGTGATGGCATCGTAGGTGAAAAGACGCGTCATCCGCCAGGTCGCGAGCGTCATGAGAAGGACGTCGGGAATGCCGACGGTACGATAGAAGGCATGGATGGAGGCGAGGTAACCCACCCCGCCGAGAACGAGCGCGACGAAGAAGATCGTGAGCGCGATGTTCCAGAAGTGTTTACGTAGCGTATTCATATGCCTAGTGTACCCCGCGCGCCTGGTGTACGGTAGCGCTATGACCGACCGCGAGCTGCTCATCCGGGACAAATACGCCGGCGACGCCGCGCAGGTGACAGTTGAGGACGAGGCGCGCCTCGCTGCGGGCGAACCGCTCGCCTACATCATCGGCTGGGTTCCCTTCCTGGGCCTCACGATCGGGCTTTCTGGCCATCCGCTCATTCCCCGTCCCGAGACCGAGTGGTGGGCCGAGCTCCTGTGCGAGCGCATCGGCGACGCAGCCGTGTCCGTCCTCGACCTCTGCGCCGGTTCGGGCGCCATCGGGATTGCGGTGCTCTCCCGCTGTCCGAATGCGCGGGTGACCTTCTCCGATATCGGCTACGCCGACCTCATCCGGGAGAACCTGGAAGCGAACGGGCTCGACCGCGCCCGCGCGGATATCCGCACCGGCGACCTCTTCGAGCCGCT
>CAZVJX010000050.1:0-5248 GCA_964627575.1 uncultured Candidatus Saccharibacteria bacterium | reverse complement strand
CGAAGAAGTTCCTCGATATCGGCGCACGTATTCCGAAGGGCATCCTCCTCATGGGCGCGCCGGGCACCGGCAAGACCCTGCTCGCGCGCGCCGTCGCGGGCGAAGCGGGCGTGCCGTTCTTCTCGATCAGCGGCTCCGAGTTCGTCGAGATGTTCGTCGGCGTCGGCGCTTCGCGCGTGCGCGATCTTTTCCAGATGGCCAAGCGCGCTGCACCTGCGATCATATTCGTGGATGAGATTGATGCGGTCGGCCGCGTACGCGGCACGGGCGTGGGCGGCGGCAACGACGAGCGCGAGCAGACGCTCAATCAGATCCTCGTCGAGATGGACGGCTTCGATCCGACCGAGAAGGTCATCGTCATGGCGGCGACCAACCGCCCCGACGTGCTCGATCCCGCCTTGCTGCGTCCCGGCCGTTTCGATCGTCGCGTCACCATTGATCTGCCGGACCGCAAGGACCGTCTCGAGATTCTCACGGTGCATGCACGCAAGAAGCCGTTTGGTCCGGATGTGAACCTCGAGGTCATCGCCGAGCGCACTCCGGGCTTCTCGGGCGCCGAGCTCTACTCGCTCATGAATGAGAGCGCCATTCTCGCTGCGCGCGAGAACCGCAAGGAGATCACCCAGTACGATCTCATCCGTTCCATCGAGAAGGTGCTGCTCGGTCCAGAGCGGAAGAGCCACCTCTTCAGCAAGAAAGAGAAGGAGCTCACGGCGTACCACGAGGGCGGCCACGCGCTCGTCTCTTCCGTGTTGCCCGACGCCGATCCCGTGCACAAGATTTCCATCATCAGCCGCGGCCGCGCGGGCGGCTACACGCTCAAGCTCCCGTTCGAAGAGCGCAAGATGCAGTCGCGCAAGGCCTTCCTCGACGACATCGCCGCAACGCTCGGTGGGTATGTCGCGGAGGAGCTCGTCTACGGCGACATCACGACCGGACCATCGAATGATCTGGCGGTCATCACCGCGCTCGCGCGCGACATGGTTTCCAAATACGGCATGTCGAGCGAGATCGGCCCGGTCGCGTTCGGCACCGAGCGCGGCACGTACGGCGAAGCCCAGTACTCGCCGGACATCGCCGCGAAGATCGATACCGAGGTGAAGCGCATCATCGAGGAAGCGAAAGTGAAGGCTCGCCAGGTCCTTCTCGACCATCGCGAGGCGCTCGACGCCATCGCAAAGGAGCTCGTCGAGGTGGAAACGCTCGAGCGCGAGGACTTCGAGAAGGTCCTGCTCGCCAACGGCATCACGCCGAAGAAGAAGGAAGAGGAAGGACACGATATCGTGAATGAGATCGTGAGCGACATCGTCGCGGAGTCGTAAAGAAAGAAAATTAAATCGCGCCGGAGCCAAAGCTCCGGCGCGATGCGTTTAGTCGTCGCGGTCCCTCCATTCGATGAAGCCGCCGTTCGGGACAGGGATGCGATCCCAGTCGCTTGCTGCGTGGCGTCGCTGCCAGCGCCGCAGCGCGAGGCCGGCGAGTACGACGGCCACCATGACGATCCATACAAGCGGGTGCATAACGCCCTCCTTCCGCGGGGCAGTATACCAGATGCGTTGGACGGTGTAGATTGGATTCACTTCCGTCCGCTTGTCCGTAGAGCAAGAGCTTACGGTCGAGCGAACGAGGAGGAGTGCACGTGTAGCTCAATGGTTAGAGCTCCGAGCTTATACCTCGGCGGTTCCTGGTTCGAGTCCAGGCACGTGCACCAAGAAGTGCATTTCCGAGCGGGGCGGACATGACGGTCTACAAGAAGCCCCGGCGCCTAGGCGCCGGGGCTGGTTTCAATTTGGAATAAGGGTCTTATAGCAATCGGGACACCAGGGCCGTCTCCCATCCCATGCGTCATGCGTGCACGCAGCCTGCGACCGCCTGATGATTGCATCCGCCTCTTGTTGGACGGCGCGAATCCGTCGAACCTCCTCCTCGGACTCCTCGAATGTGGCAGGTTCGTATGACATGACAGCTCCTTACTACGGTACGTCCCATCGGCATATGTACCAGGACGGAGCTGTGCGTTCGATTAAGGAAACGTCCCGGCGCGCGATGCGCCGGGACGTAAAAGTTCTCAGTCCATCACCGAGAACGAAAGCGGGAGGCGATTGCCCGTCTCCGTCCAGCCGAGCGGCACGACGACGTCGTCCGTATCGGGAATGGGGACCGGTTCGGGGAACGCCGCCTCGCCCGTGCGGTTGAGCGTGATGGTGTCGTGGTCCGCGGGGCGGGGAAGTCCCCACCAGTCCGGTCCGTTCGTCGCGGTGAACTGCTCGAAGCGATCGTCGAGTGCCCCGGCGCGATCGAACACGTCCGCGTACAGCTGCAGCGAATGCGGCAGCCAGCACCCGCTCGCCGCGTCCGAGAACGGCATGGCCTTCTTCTTGTGCGGATGCGGCGCGGTATCGTCGCCGACGATGGCGCGGCGGTCGCCCGTGGTGATGAACTCCACGATGGCCGCGCGATCCTCCGGCGTCTTCACGATGGGCATGCACTTGAGGTCGGTGCCCATCTCGTGAAGATCGGCGCCGACGAAGAGCGAATGCTGCGGCGTCACCGTCATGACGGTGTTGCCGCTCGTGTCCGCCGTCACATACTCGACCGCTGCGCGCGTGCTCGCATGCTCGACCGAGTGCCGCAGGTTGGGGTACTTGTCGCGGAAGGCCCAGAGATCGTTCCGGATCATGTAAGCCTCGCGCTCCTCGTGGGGCAGCTCGCGGCCGTCCGTATCGTGCGTGCTCTCGAAGTGCCCGAGGAGGGGAACGCCGAGGCGCTCCATCTCGAGCAGCGTCTCGTGCGCCTCCGAGAGCGGGATGCCGAGCCCGCTGCCGGTGGTGGCGCCGGGCGCGGGCGGATAGTACTTCACGGCCATGGTGGTGCCCTGGTCGGTGAGGTCCTTCATCCGCTCGACGATGGCCGGGGTGACCTGGCTCGTCAGGTAGAGCGTCATGATGAGGTCCACCTTGCGGGGGATGTTCTCGATCGCGATGGTCATGAGGCGGTTATAGTAGCGACCCGCATCCTCGATGGTGAGGATAGGGCCGGTGTTCGGCATCACGAGCGCGTACCGGACATGGCGCAGGATGTGCAGCGTGACCGCTCGCATCATCGCGTCCTGCCGGAAGTGCGCATGGAAGTTGGAACTGCGCAGGCCCGTATAGGACGCGATGCGCCCGCCGGGTTCACGTGTCACCTTCGCCACTTCGGTCTCCTTTTTGCAAATGGCAATCCGGGCGGACTTTACCATGCGTCGGGAAAAAAGAAACGGGCGGCCCGTGGGGGCCGCCCGATGAAGTTCACGCTGCTTCTTTCTCGCAAACGTCCAGATAGTCGTTGGCGATGGATTGAAAGAGATGCAGATCTTCCGTCGAGAAGAACGCGCTGCCGATTTGGGCCGCGCATGCGCCGGCGAGCTCGGCATTCCGGACGGTCCGTCCGTCGCGGATGCCGCCGACGGCGATGATAGGCACGCTCCCGAGCGCATGTGAAAGCTGACGCACCTGCCCGAGCATGATTTCGTGCAGGGCCATACCGGCGATGCCGCCGTAGCCGTCCGCGACATCGAGGGCGAGTTTAGCGCCGTCGAACGCGCTTCCGTTGGGGAAGGTATTGCAGTCGACGACATTGCCGAGCGCCCCTCGCTTCGTCAGACGAAGCTCTGTCGCCACGCGCCGTAGAAGCATGGGGTCGCTATAGGGTGAGAGCTTAACCCCGATGTTCGGAACGCCCGCCTCGTAGACCGCATTAACGATCTCACGGACAAGGTCGGGGTCGAATGCGATGATGGGGTGGGCGGCATGACCATCGCGTACGTTCGGACAACCGAGGTTGAGCTCGAGCTCGAGGTTCTCGATGTCGAGATCCTGAAGCATCTTCGCCATGGACACATAGTCTTCGGGGCGGAATCCGGCGATGGAAACGCGCAGGTACTGTCCGTTGTCGGCGAGCTTCTTGCCGACTTCCGGCAAGAATTCGCAGGCCGCGTAGATACCCGGATTCGGGAGACCGAGCGAATTCAGGGTCGTCCCCGTTTCCTGATCTTCCCAGAAATTGGTTCCGCCGGTGTTACCGACGCGTGGCGCGGGCGTGAACGAGCCGAAGGTCACGGTTTCGAGGATATCGTGAGGAACGCGCAGAAGCGGTTCCATTTGATCGGGCCGCTTGAAATGGCCGGCCGCGATGCCTAATGGAATCATGGGATATCTCCCCCTGGTGCACCTTCGATGAGAAGGAGCTTCTGGCCGCACCTTACCAGCCTTCTACTCGGGATGCACGTTCTCCGCGGCGCGGTCGGCCAGCGCCTTGAGCGCCGAATGCTTTTTCAATTCAGGGTCCGCTTTCACGAGCTTCGCTGCCTCGGTGCGCGCCGCTTCGACCAGCTTCAGGTTCTTGATGGCTTCCATCGCGAGATCGGAGACGCCCCACTGGCGACTGCCGGTGAGCTCGCCCGAGCCGCGGAGCGCGAGGTCGTACTCGGCGAGCTCAAATCCATTCTTCGCCGTCGTGAGCGCTTTCAGGCGATTCTTCGTATTCTCGCCGAACGATTCCGGCAGCGCGAAGCAGTAGGCCTGATGCGTGGAACGGATGACGCGACCGCGCAACTGGTGCAGCTGCGCGAGCCCGAAGCGCTCCGCGCCCTCGATGAGTATGACGGTCGCGTTCGGCACGTTCACTCCCACTTCCACGACCGACGTCGCCACTAAAATCTGCGTTTCTCCGTTCGAGAATCGTTCCATCGTCGCCTCTTTCTCGGCCGGCGTCATCTTGCTGTGGAGGATATCAATGGACGCGTCGCGGAAGATTTCACGGCGGAGGCGCTCCGCTTCCGCTTTCACGGACTTCGCCTGGATCGCGAGCTCCTTCGTCGGATCCGGTTCATCGATGCGTGGGCAGATGACGTAGGCCTGGTGCCCCTTCGCGAGCTCCTCGCGCACGCGCGCATACGCCTCCTCGCGCTTCTCGGGGCCGAGCACTTCCGTGATGACGGGCTTGCGGCCCGCCGGCATCTCGTCGAGGAGCGAGAGGTCGAGGTCGCCGTAGATGGTGAGCGCGAGCGTGCGCGGAATCGGCGTCGCCGTCATGGAAAGGAGGTGCGGCGAGAGACCGTCCTTGGTCGCGAGCTTCTGGCGGTGCGCCTTTCCGAAGCGGTGCTGCTCGTCAATGATGACGTATGCGAGCGACGGGAAGGAGAGCGATTTGTACACGAGCGCGTGCGTGCCGATGACGATCGGGATCTCGCCGTTCGCGACCCACT
>CAZVJX010000049.1:0-5304 GCA_964627575.1 uncultured Candidatus Saccharibacteria bacterium | reverse complement strand
GGCTCGAACCTGGGACCGTCTCCTTAAAAGGGAGCTGCTCTACCGACTGAGCTATAGGCGGGAAGTGAGGTCAAGAGAATGATACCTCTATTGTTCTTTTGCGCCGAACGACCGTCTATATACTCGAATGTAGTGAGAGGTATATAGGCGGAAGTAATGACAAGCTAGCACTTACCGAGTGCCTTTTCTAGTACGAGAACGAATCCACGAGCCTGCCGCTCTGGTCGAAAAGGCGGATAGTCTCGCGCGCGGGAGCGAATGCCTCGCTTCCGCGCCCAAGGAAGAAGCAGGACGAGCTTCCCGAGCAAAGGCTTTGAAGAAATGATTGGCCAGCGGGCCGCCCGGTAATGAGGGTCGCCTCCGCCTGCGGCGCGAGCACGACGTTCGTGCCGCCTGCGGATGGGACGGTGAGCGCGGCACCGGTCGCGGCGCTCACGAGCCGCCAGCCGGTGAGGGAAACGCTCGAGGCGCTCCCGTTCACGAGCGTAACGTACTCTTCGTTCGGGTCGTTCGCTGCCGGGCCCGTCGTGCCGCGTTCGATATACACGTTCCCGGAAGCGGTGTCGGTGCGACGCGTGTAGGCGTCCGTGGTCGAGCTCGCGATGGCGGGTGCTGCGCCGCCGATCTGTTTCGGATAGGAGGACGCATCCACGGGATTAGCGGGTGCGAGGATGGAATATCCCTGCGGCTCCTCGCCGGAACGCGCTACCGGGGTAATGAAGAGTCCTTCGCGCGCGATAGGGCGATTCGGGCCGCCGCTCGCGACCCATGCGATGAAGACGAATACGATCGCCATGATGACGAAGAGTCCGTCGGCTTTCATATTCCTATACTAGCAATTACCCGCGCAGCTTCTGCAATTCCTCGCGAACGACCTGCGCATCGCTCCACGGTTCCTTCGCGCCATTCGCGCGCATGATGTACGGGTCGGTGCCTTTGCCGGTTACGAGCACGGCGTCGCCGGAGCGAGCGAGCGAGAGCGCGGTGCGGATGGCCTCGCGGCGATCGAGAATGACGCGGGGCCTGCGCTGCATGCCCGCGGCCATTTCGCGGAGGATCTTCTCCGGGTCCTCGTCGTACGGATCCTCATCCGTGAGGATGACTTCGGCGCAGGCGGCATCGGCGATGCGGCCCATCTCCGGGCGTTTCCATGCATCGCGGCCGCCGCCGGTGTTCCCGAGGACGCAGATCTTCCGGCCGGGATAGGCGCCGTAGAGCGCGGCGAGCGAGTCGGGCGTGTGCGCATAGTCCACGACCGCAGCGAACTCCTGACCCTCCTCGATGCGCTCCGTGCGGCCCGGGATGCGCTCGAGCTTCTTGAGCGCGTCGGCAATCGTCTCCAGGGGCACGCCGCAGAAACGCGCGGCGCGGATGACGGCGAGCGCGTTCAGGATAGAGAAGCTGCCCGGCAGCGTGAGATCGAAGTGCACGCCCTCGTAATCGAAGGACGCGGTGCCATTTCCGAGCGCGACGTTCTCGACGTCGTGGATGGAGAAGGGCAGCGCCTGCTCCACCGAGAGCGCGAGATAGGGCGCGCTTTCGGGGAGATCCTTATTGGCGATAATGGCGCGCGGGCGCTTCGGCGACCGGGCGAGTGCCTTGCCGATGCGCAGCTTCGCCGCCGCGTATTTGGCGAAGGAGCCGTGCGACTCGAGGTGCTCCTTCTGGAGGTTCGTGAAGATGAGCGCATCCTGGTAGAGGAAGAGGTGGCGGTACTGGAGCGTGGACTCGCTCGTGATCTCGACGATTGCGTACGTCGCGCCTTTCTTCTTCGCCTCTGCCAGGAACCGCTGGATGAAGCCGCGCCCCGGAAGCGTCATCTTGTAGAGGTTCGGTCGCGTCTCGTCATTGATGGCAAAGCGGATGGTGCCCGCGACCGCGGCGGGGTAGCCCGCATACCGGAGCACGGTGAAGAGCATCTCCGTCACGGAAGACTTGCCTTTGGTGCCGGTGACGCCGATGACGGTCATGCGGCGCGCCGGGAAGCCGCTCGCGGCGGCAGCGACGACGGCCCACGCAAGATGGTACGGCGCAAGGAGCGCCCGGTAGGCCGAGCGGGGCAGGAGCGACTCAAGTGCGCGCTTCAGGCCTCCCATGCTACGAACCGGAGGAGAGCGCCGCCTTGAGACGCGCATCCTTACCGGAGATCTCTTTCGGAACCGCGGCGAGCGCCTTGCGCGCCTCGCGTTCCGTGTAGCCGAGCGCCACGAGCGTATCGAACACCTCGGCATCGCCGTCCGCGTGCGCGGGCGCACTGCCGACCTTTTCCGAGAGCTCGACCAGCATCTTCTCCGCCGCTTTCTTCCCGATGCCGGCGATGCGCGTGAGGTACTCGAGGTCGCGCGCGCCGATGGCGCCGATGAGGGACTCGCGCGGCGCCTTGCGCAGTACGGCGAGCGCGGTCTTGGGGCCCACCCCAGGAACCTGGAGCAGCAGCTCGAAGAAGGAGAGGTCGGCTGCGTCAGCGAAGCCATAGAGCTCGAGCCCGTCCTGCTTTACCGCGAGATAGGTATGGAGGCGCGTTTCCTGTCCGGGCACGAGCGTCTCCGTTCCCGCCATAAGGATCTGGACGCCCCAGCCACCCACTTCGATGACGGCCCCGGAGGGCTCGAGCGACAGCACCGTCCCGCGTACCTGGCGAATCATATATAGAGGTATCGTAGCATTTCCCCGAAACGCCGCGTCGCCTTGCGGATTAGCGGGGTTTCGCGTACTATGCCGAGCACATGGCAATCACTAAATCAGCGAAGAAAGCCCACCGCGCGAGCCTCCGGAAGCGCGTCTTCAACGTCCGTCGCAAGCGTGCCCTCACGGATACCACCAAGACCGTGAAGAAGTTTACCGCGACGGATACGAAGGAGGCGGAGAAGTCGCTCGCGGCCGCCTACCAGGCGATCGACAAGGCAGCGAAGCGCGGCATCATCAAAAAGAATGCCGCGTCCCGCAAGAAGTCCCGGCTGGCGCTCGCGATCAAGCGCGCAGCGGCTAAGTAGAAAGAACCGCCTGCGAGGCGGTTCTTTCTTCTCTCGTCTTGCTAAGTCCCGCCCTGAACGGTATTGTCAGAAACGTTCGCTCTCGTCGTTCAATGGATAGGACGCTAGCTTGCGGAGCTGGTAATGTAGGTTCGATTCCTACCGAGAGCGCAGCTGAGTGAAATACGAATGGCGCCCGAGAGGCGCCATTCGTATTTCCGAAGCTGTGCGAATCGGCAAGCCCGACGAGGGCTTACCGAGAACACCGAATTTGGTATTGTGCCTATACGCTCCTGTCGTTCAATGGATAGGACATCTCCCTCCGAAGGAGAAAATGCAGGTTCGATTCCTGCTAGGAGCACATTTAGAGACGAAGCAGCTCGATGAGGTGATCGAATACCGATTCGTGATGCTTGCCTTCGGGAACGAGCGGCAGGAAGAAATCGTAGATAACGACCGGATCGTTGCCGACGATGGGGATGAGGAGGTGGGGCGCCAGGAAATGCTTCGTTTTAATGGAAAGGGAAGGGGGTAGGGACTCGTCGGCGTACTCAAGTACCGCGAACGAAAGCATGTCCTCGTACGGGTAGAGGCGCTGGTCCACCACGACGCCGCGGTCGGTAATGGCGAAGGAGTGCACGCGCGAGCCGCGCGATGCTTCAAGTGCGAGGGCGGCAGCGCCCGCGAAGACGACGAGCGCGAGGATGATATTGCCGAAGAGGACGCAGACGATGATGATCGCCGTCGTGATGATGCCAAGCGCCCAATACCAATCCGCACCCTTTTCTTCGAAGGTGTACTGGCGTCCCTCCCATTGCCATATCGCGCCGCGCGGCATACGTTTCATTGCAATGATAGCACCACGCATCCGCGCGCTTCCGGTTACGCACTAGGCGTATACTGTCTTCATGATCGCGATCGTCACCATCGGCGCATTCCTCGCGACGCTCCTGGGCGGCCTCTTCGCCCTGCGCCTGCGCGACCGCCTCCACCTCATCCTCGGCTTCTCCGCAGGCGCTATCATCGGCGTCGCGTTCTTCGATCTTCTGCCCGAAGCCATCACGCTGAGCATGAAGACGCATGAGATCTCGACCATTCTCTCGCTCTCCGCGCTCGGGTTCGCGCTCTATCTCGTGCTCGACCGCATCTTCTTCATGCACAGCCACGACGCGGATGACGGGCATGTGCACCGGGGGCAGGCAGGGGCAGGGAGCCTCTCGTTCCATAGCCTCCTCGATGGCATCGGCATCGGGCTCGCGTTCAAGCTCTCGCCGGCGATCGGGCTCGTCGTCGCGGCTGCCGTGCTCACGCACGATTTCTCCGATGGCATCAACACCGTAAATCTCATCCTCAAGAATGGCGGCGATCGCATGAAAGCGTTCCAGTGGCTCGTCATAGACGCGCTCGCGCCGGTCATTGGCGTCGTCTCGACGATCTTCTTCTCGGTGCCCGCGGACACCCTCGGGCTCCTGCTCGCGCTCTTTGCCGGCTTCTTCCTTTATATAGGAGCGAGCGACCTCATTCCGGAGAGCCATCACGCGCACCCGAAGCGCATCACCACGGTTATGACCGCGCTCGGCATCGCGGTGCTGTACATCGTCATTCGCCTCGCGGCGTAGCGGGGAGGCGGAGAACGGAACACGAGCCGCGCGCGCGGCTCGTGTACGTGGCGGAGGGGGCGAGATTCGAACTCGCGGTGCCTTTCGACACTCCGGTTTTCAAGACCGGTGCATTAGACCACTCTGCCACCCCTCCCGGACTACGCCTCCGGCGCGGCTGATGATACGAGCGCCGGAGCGGGTGCTGCGGCAGCAGGAGCGGTCGGGTTCTTGCCGAACCAGATGAGGTAGACGAGCGGGAGGATGCCGACCGTATTCAGGATGAGGATAGCGACGAACCACCAGCGGTGGCTGTTACGTGCCGCGCTCCAGAGCGCGAAGCCCTTGATGACGAGCTCCCAGACAAGCAGCAGGCCGAGGAACGGGTACAGGAACGGACCGAAGGCATGCAGGAAACCGAAGGGCGGCGGGATATACATGCCCGCGAGTATAGCACGCAGGCATAGCCGCGTGTAGGATATGTTCATCCCTTCACATGAGGTACCTCGGCATCGATTACGGAACGAAGAAGGTCGGGCTCGCGCTCTCGGACGAGGCCGGGACCATGGGGTTTCCCTTCGAGATCATCCCGAACGACCATGCGCTCTCGGACGCGCTTTCGCTCCTTATCGAAACGAAGAAAGTGGAAGCAATCGTCATCGGGGAATCGCGCGACTTTGCGGGGAACCCGAACCCGGTTGCGAATGCCGCCCGCGCGCTCGGCGACGAGCTTG
>CAZVJX010000048.1:0-5403 GCA_964627575.1 uncultured Candidatus Saccharibacteria bacterium | reverse complement strand
CAGGACTCTTTCCTTACAGGAACGGTACACCTTGCGGATTTTGCTACGCAAAATGCCCGCAAGATCTTCGAGTCCTGGACGCACGCCTCCCAGGCGTGCTCGGAGCACAAATACGCTTCGCCCATTTGTGCCCTCGCCAGGACTCGAACCTGGAACGGCTGTTCCGAAGACAGTAGTGATATCCATTTCACCACGAGGGCAGTACCTTTGCATACTACGCGAGAGCTAGGCGAAAGGCCATGCAAGAGCTAGTATTTTCACCATGCAACTCCAGGTCTCCCTTGAGGTCAAGCGTGTCGCTGAAGGCCTGCGCGAAGGCGGGTACGAAGCATACCTCGTGGGCGGATGTGTGCGTGACCTCCTGCTGGGCCGCGCGCCCAAGGACTGGGACGTAACGACGAACGCGAAGCCAGCCGACATCCAGCGCCTCTTCCCCGAATCCTTCTACGAGAATGACTACGGAACGGTCGGTGTGAAGACCGGTTCGGAAGACGCATCGCTCACCATAGTCGAGGTTACTCCCTACCGCACTGAGAGCGGATATTCCGACAAGCGCCGCCCGGATGCGGTGTCGTTTGGGGAAAACCTCGAGGAGGATCTCGCGCGCCGCGATTTCACCATAAACGCCATCGCGCTCGATGAGTCTAAAGGACATCTTGTAGACCCCTATCAAGGACAAAAGGACATCCAGGCGAAGGTCCTCCGTACGGTCGGCTCCCCTACCGAGCGCTTCGAGGAAGATGCCCTCCGTCTCATGCGCGCGGTCCGCCTGGTTGCCGAGCTTGGCTTCGCCCTCGACGCTGACACCGCTGCCGCGATTAAGGAAAAGGCTCCGAATTTGGGCCACATTTCACGTGAAAGGGTCCGGGATGAGCTCACCCGTATCCTGAAATCCAAAGAGCCTATGCTGGCCCTCGTACTCTCCCAGCAGCTCGACCTTCTCGAGTACATCGCCGCAGACCTCACCCGCGGGGTGGGTATCGATCAGAATCAGGCCCATAGCTACGATGTCTTCGGTCACCTCATGCGCTCGATGCAGCATGCCGCCGATAAGGATTGGGATTTCGACACGCGCCTTGCGGCCCTCTTCCATGACGTGGCAAAGCCGGAAACGCGCCGGTGGTCCGACGAAAAGCGCGACTGGACATTCTACGGTCATGAGGTGGTAGGCGCCCGGGTGACCAAGAAAGCCCTCGAGGACCTGCGTTTTCCACGTGAAACAATCGACCGGGTGACGAAACTCGTGCGCTGGCATATGTTCTTCTCCGATCCGGAGCAGATCACCCTTTCGGCGGTCCGCCGTATGATCCGAAACGTCGGCGAGGAAAACATATGGGATCTCCTCAATCTACGGATCTGCGACCGGATCGGCACCGGCCGACCGAAGGAGCAGCCATTCCGCTTCCGTAAGTACAAGGCAATGGTGGAGGAGGCGCTCCGCGACCCGATATCCGTGGGCATGCTCAAGACCGACGGGAGCCGCATCATGGAGCGATTCCACGTGAAACCGGGACCGATCATTGGCAACATCCTCCATGCCCTCCTGGAAGATGTCCTAGAAGACCCGAAAAAGAACACGTTCGAATATCTCGACACCCGGACGGAGGAGCTCCTTAGGCTTCCTGAAGCGGAGCTCCAGAAGCTCGGCGAATCCGGCAAGGCACGCCGCGAACAAGAAGAGGAGCGGGAAGTAAGCGAAATACTGAAGAAACACCACGTGGATTAATGGGGTTTCACGTGAAAGGGTATAGAAAGAGGCCCCAGAAAATGGCCATAACGGACTTACGGGCATTTTCTGGGGCCTCTGCGCTGCTTTTGTCGTTGGGGGCGTAAGGTTGGAGCTGGGGCTTTGTTTTGTTGCCCCCAGGAGATGTGACTAGGCTGCGCTTATGCTTTCGAACTGCGTTTCATGTGTAACCCTCCGGCGAACTCTGTTAGTTTTCGGGAGATACGCTCCGGTTACGTTAGTTGCCGGTGCTGCACACTCTGCGCGTGATAGAAAGAACTCTCAAAGAACTGTCGCTCCGGGACGGTCTGATACGGTCTCACGACTAGTCAGCTTCCCGCTAAGCATTAGTATAGTTGCATAAAGGACAACGTCAAGGACAACTTATGTGTATAAATGTCTTTGATGTCCTATATCGTGATGGAAACGGGGCAGTGGTCGGATCCGAACACGTCCGGATGGATCTCTGCCTTCTTGATGTGCTTCGCGAATTTTTTTGAGGCGAAAATATAGTCGATGCGCCAACCCACATTCCGCTCACGCGCGTTCGCCCACATGGTCCACCAGGAATAGTGGCCATTCCCTTCGGTGAACAGGCGGAAGGTATCAATGAACCCGGCTGCTATGACGTTATCAATGCCCTCCCGTTCCTCTTTGGTAAAGCCCTTGTTGCCTTCGTTATCCTTGGGGCGCGCAAGATCGTCCTCGGTATGCGCGACATTCAAATCGCCGCAGAAAATAACGGGTTTTTCCTCCTCGAGGCGCTTCATATACTCCAGGAACGCTGGATCCCAGTGCTTATGACGGAGGGCGAGCCGGGAAAGATCATCTTTGGCGTTCGGGGTATATACGGATACTACGTAGAAATCATGCATATCCGCCGCGACGATGCGGCCTTCTTCGTTCGGATCACCGTAATCGTCCCCAGCAAGGCCATGCTTCTTCGCTAGGTCCTCCGGCATGCCGAAGAGCACGTTATCCGGGGTCGTTTTCGTGAATATGGCGGTGCCGCTGTAGCCCTTCTTCTTCGCAGAGCTCCAGAATTCCTGGTAGTCAGGGAGGTCGAGAGGGGACTGGTGCTGCTCGGCCTTCGTCTCCTGAAGACAGAGGATGTCCGGCTGGTATTTCTTAAGGAACGGCAGGAAAAATCCCTTCTTGTGAACGGCACGAATGCCGTTCACGTTCCAACTCATGATGCGCATGCGCTTATACTACCAGCCCCTGCGGATCGACTAGCCAACCTTCTCGACTGCCGACTGCGGCTCCATTTTCTCGCCGATCTCCGCCAATTTACTGTCACCAAGCAGCTCTTCCGCCCTTGGGAAGATAATGGTCTCCTCTTCCTTGGCGTGGGCAAGCACGTCTTCCATCATTGCCGTGATCCGCTCCGGATCGTCGCTTTTGAAGAGCTCCGCTGCGCCCTTGCCGAGCACCTCCTCCTTCAGCTTGATTTGCTCGTCGAGGAGCTGCTTTATCGCGGGGTCGTCCGCTGCCACTTCCTTGAGGGCAGGGTAGAAGTGCATATCCTCCATGGCTTCGTGCACGGTAAGCGCTTCAAAAAGCTTTTTTGCGATATCCTCACGACCGTCTTCAGCCGCGCTCTTGTATTCATCGAACAGGGCTTCTGCGGCGCGGTGGTCGCGCGCGATCACTTCGGTTGCTTTCATAGAACCGAACTGTAGCGGGGAAGCGGTAAAGGCCCAATGAAGCCTAGTCCCGCCGCGAGTGGAAGCGCTTGTGCACCTCGCGCAGATGCGAGTCGGTAATGTGCGTATAGATCTGCGTCGTGTTGATAGAGGCGTGGCCAAGCATGGCCTGAACGCTGCGCAGATCGGCGCCATTCGAGAGAAGGTCCGTGGCGAACGCGTGGCGCATGGTGTGGGGCGTCACCTTGCCGGTAATGCCGGCCTGTGCCGCGTATTTCTTGATGTGCCGCTGGATATCGCGCGGGGTGATGCGGTGCGGCTTATTCTCGCGTCCGTCCACGAAGAGCGCTTCTTCCATATCCTTGCGGGCCTTTAAGTACGTGGATACCGCGTCCTTCGCGGAAGGGGAGAGGAAAACCACGCGCACTTTCTCGCCCTTGCCGCGCACTGACAGGTCGTCCCGGGAGAGATCGAGGTCGGAATTGAGGGAGCAGAGCTCGGCAACGCGCAGTCCTGTAGAGAAGAAAAGCTCCAGAATGGCCTTATCCCGCAGGCAACAGGCCTTCTTCCAGTCGGAATCCGCCTTCGCAAGCGCCTCCTGGGGCGCTTTGAGTAGGCGGTTCAGCTCCTGGTTCGTAATGAGGTCGATTTGGCGCTCGGGAAGCTTCGCGAGTTCGATGCGTTCCGGATTGAGGCCTTCGATGCCGCGCTTCCGGAGAAACTTCAGAAAGGCGCGCAGCGCGATAAGGTAGTAGTTCTGCGTCCGCCGCTTCATCGTTGCGTTCCCGGTACCCGGCTGGCGGTTGAGCCAAAGGCGGAATTCGCGAATGCGCTCTTCCGTGATGTCGCTGACCTGCATGATCTTCATCCGATCGAAAAAGACCGTAAGATAGTGGTCGTAATTGTTGATGGTCTTCACCGCGCGGCCGCGCTCGATTTCCGTATATTCAAGGAATTGGCGCTTCAGTTCCTGCGCGTCCATGCTCACATTATAAACTGCGCACATTCTTCCATGGAATGCTGTTCATCCTGTTGAACGAGCAAGCTAACCAGAATGACAGGCATCGCAAGAAGCGGGAAAATGAGCGAAGTAGGCGTATTTTGCATACGACGAATGAGCTCATAGGGCCCCGCGGCGCAGGGAGGACGGCATTCTGGGACGCTTGCAAAAATAGTCAAGGTGTGGTAATTTGTGGCCAATGCTTACGAAGAAGGTAAAAACGGCCGTAATCAAGGATTCGGCGCGCCACGACACCGACACCGGCTCCCCGGATGTCCAGGTGGCTGTGCTGTCGCGCAAAATCGACGAGCTGACGAAGCACCTCAAGAAGAACCAGAAGGACTTCCACAGCCGCCGCGGCCTTCTCCAGATGGTTGCGGACCGCCGCGCCCACCTGCGCTACCTCGAGAAGAACGATAAGCGCCGCTACAACGCGCTCATCAAGAAGCTCGGGCTCAAGAAGTAGCGAACGCGCAGGCCCCATCGGGGCCTTTCGCATTTTCATCCGTAAGCAGGTGCTACGATAGGAATCAGAGTCCTTTCGAACTCATTTAATACGTTTAAAACATTCTTTTATGCCTGTAATCAAGCATCCGGCGCAGCGCGTGGGGGTTTTCATTGATACGCAGAACCTCTACCACAGCGCCAAGCACCTATATAAGTCGCGCGTGAACTTCCAGAAAGTGCTCGAGGAGGCCGTGGGTGACCGCGTCCTCGTGCGCGCCATTGCCTACGTCATTTCCACCGAGAGCGGAGAAGAGAAGGCGTTCTTCGACGCCCTCACCAAGATCGGCATCGAGACGAAGGTGAAAGACCTTCAGGTCTTCTCCGACGGCGCCAAGAAAGCCGACTGGGATGTCGGACTCGCGGTGGACGCGATGAAGCTCGCACCCAAGCTCGACACCGTCATCCTCGCGACCGGCGATGGCGATTTCGTGCCGCTCATCGAGTACCTCCATATGAACGAGGGTTCCCAGGACGAGGTCATTTCCTTCCGGAAGTCCTCCTCGTCCAAGCTCAAGGAGGCGGCG
>CAZVJX010000047.1:4835-5511 GCA_964627575.1 uncultured Candidatus Saccharibacteria bacterium | reverse complement strand
GCTGGACTGTGTAAGCCCCGGTGAATGTCGGCGATAACTATAATCGTCCTAAGGTAGCGTAATTCCTTGTCTGGTAAGTTCAGACGTGCACGAATGGTGTAATGAGTGGAAAACTGTCTCGAGGACTCGCTCGGTGAAAATGCAATACCGGTGAAGATGCCGGTTACCTGCAGTTAGACGAAAAGACCCCAGGAGCTTTACTACAGCTTCGTATTGGGGCTGCGGGATGTATGCGTAGCATAGGTGGGAGACTTTGAAGCGATCCTTTCGGGGGTCGTGGAGTCGCCAGTGAAATACCACTCTTACATTTTGCAGTTCCTAACCGGTGCATGAACTGCATCGGGACCGTGCGTGGCGGGTAGTTTTGGTGGGGCGCTATCCTCCTAAAAAGTAACGGAGGAGTCTATCAAGGTCAGCTAGCCGTGAATGGAAACCATGGCGATAGTGTAAGAGCACAAGCTGGCTTAACTGCAAGGCGTACATGCCGAGCAGATGCGAAAGCAGAGCTAAGTGAACCGATCGTACGTGTTAGACGCGGCGAAGGATTATCGGACAAAAGCTACTCCGGGGATAACAGGCTGGTTGCACCTAAGCGTCCAGAGCGACGGTGCAGTTCGGCACCTCGATGTCGGCTCAACACATCCCGGGGGTGGAGAAGCTCCCAAGGGTTTGGCTG
>CAZVJX010000047.1:0-4825 GCA_964627575.1 uncultured Candidatus Saccharibacteria bacterium | reverse complement strand
ACAGGCTAGTTCCGCCCAAGCGTCCATAGCGACGGCGGAGTTCGGCACCTTGGCTTATCAAAGCTACAGTCCTGTTACCTGCAAAGAAGTCTTTTCGAGCTCGATGAAAAATCATCGGGGTGCCTAGCGCAGTAATGCGCTACAACAACAACCTGCCTATATGCTGGAAACCCCATTATATGGATAATTTGCTACGCAAATTATCGGGCAGACGCAGGCTATGCCGCGTCATGGCCCACAACATCATGCGACCCAAACAGTGATCCGAAAGGATGAGCTGCGCGGTTCGAAAACGCATGCATGGGGGCAATCAGCAGGGAAGATTCCTACTGCCTTCGGGCTATGGAAAACCCTCAGAGACTACACGTCAGGCTCCTTCTTCGGAAGGATGAAGATATAGTCCGATCCTTGTAGCAATACGAGTGTGCGTTGCCGACAGCGATGTCGGCTCACCTTAGCGCGGGGCTGGAGAAGGTCCCAAGCGTTTGGCTGTTCGCCAATTAAAAAGGTACGCGAGCTGGGTTCAAACCGTCGTGAGACAGGTTGGTCTCCTATCTACTGTAGGCGTTGATTCTTGAAGAGGCTTGCCCCTAGTACGAGAGGACCGGGGTGAACTGACCTCTGGTCTACGAGCTGTCACGCCAGTGGCATCGCTCGGTAGCTATGTCGGGAAGTGATAACTGCTGAAAGCATATAAGCGGGAAGCACGCTCTAAGATAAGGAATCGTTATGAGGCTCCAAGAAGATGACTTGGTTGATAGGCTTTAGGTGGAAGCGCAGTAATGCGTTGAGCCGAGAAGTACTAATATGCCCAGTCTTCTGTGCGGAACTCTGTGCGTCACTAATGTGACGTTCAACGCTGCCCATTTTGCGTATTCATGTGTTCATGACGTCAGGTCATGAACGCGCCCATGAAGCTGGTGATTTATCGGAGGGGCCACACCTGTTCTCATTCCGAACACGGCAGTTAAGCCCTCTTGAGCCGATGGTACTCCATTGGGGGAGAGTAGGTTGTCGCCAGCTTCATGGGCACGTTCTCGACCCACGTGCTCAGTAGATTTCACAAAGCAAGACCGCTCGAAAGAGCGGATTTTGCTTTTTAGGCAAACGGCAGTATGGTTCCTTCCAGGAACGGTACCGGGATGTAGCTCAACGACGGGTAGGGATGGCGTCCCCACACTCCCTGTCCGAGAGAGCGCCAGGCTCGTGCCTGGAGGTTGCTGGTTCGAATCCAGCCATCCCGACCGGGGCCACATGGTTCTTGGAGGCAAGACATGAGAAAGATACAGCACGTGCATATCCTGATCTCTGCCGCTGCGCTGGTTGCGCTGGCAGCCGTTGGATCTGGTGGGGCGCATCCCGTGCATGCGGCCCTCGGACCGAAACGGCTGCTCAAGCGGCCCAAGCAGAAATGGGGGCCGCCGCCGAAAGTCCTGGGGAGAAACGGCACTCATCGGTAAATCGACCGTCGCGTACTTGGACGCGACGGTTTTTCCTTTTCCGCTATACTATCCCCATGTCCTGGGCCCTGCGCCGCCGCCTCATCGTCATCGGCCTCATCGCCGCGGTCATCGCTGGCGCGCTCTCGTACCTGTATTTCGGCTACATCCGCTCCGCGCCCTCGTGCATGGATCACACGCAAAACCACGGGGAAGAGGGCATTGATTGCGGCGGCACCTGCACGTACCTCTGTACCGCGAGCGAGTCAGCGCCGTCGGTCCGCTTCGTCCGCCCGGTCTCGCCCGCGCCTGGCCGCACCGACGTCATCGCGTACGTGGATAATCCGAACACGAACGCGGCCGCGAAGGATCTCCACTTCACCGTCGAACTCTACGACGCGCAGAATGTACTCGTTGCCAAGAAGGACGGCGCGCTCGATCTCCCGCCCGCTGCGACGGTGCCGGTCTTCATTCCGAACCTTGCGACCGGGAACGCGCAGGTTGCGCACGCGTTCCTCACGCTCGATACGCCCGAGCATGAGTGGTACCGCTATCAGGACACGCGCACCATCCCGACCGTCTCCGACGTATCGCTTACGCCGGGTCAGGAACCTCGCATTACCGCTGTCGCGCATAACCCCTCGGCGCGGCCGATCGATTCGACCGTCTTTGTGGTGACCCTGTTCAATGGAGAGGGGAACGCGATCGCGGCCTCCCGTACGGTCGCGTCGCTCCCTGCGCAGGGTACGGCGCAGCTCGTCTTCACCTGGCCCAATCCGTTTCCGGGCGACGTCTCGCGCGTCGAGGTGAACCCGGTCGTCCCGCTCCCGAGTCCATGAGCGAGTCGGTGCGCCAGAACTGGCTGCGCGCGCTCCTCTCCGAGCGGCAGCTTTTCGTGATACCGGTGACGCTCACGCTGCTGGGCGTTCTTACGATGCACCCGTTCGGGCAGGCGTCGTCGCTCGCGCCCAAGCAGCTCATCTGGCTCGGCATCGCGCTCGGCGGCTACTTCCTTGCCGCGCTCATTGATATGCGGTTCATCCGGCGCACGTCGGTCATCATCACCGGGTATGTCATTCTGCTTGCCTTGCTCGCCGCGCTCCTCCTCGCCGTGCACGCGGTCATGGGCGCGAAGTCCTGGTTCACCTTCGGCGGTTTTTCGCTCCAGCCAGCCGACCCCGGCAAGATCATATTCATCGCGCTCATCGCGAAATACTTCTCGCGGCGCCATATGGAGATCGGCGACTTCCGCCATATCATCGTTTCGGGCGCCTACGCGGGTGCGCCCGTCCTTCTGCTCCTTCTGCAGCCGGACCTGGGTACGGCCGTCATTTTCTGCGCCGTCTGGTTCGGCATGGTGCTCGTCTCGGGTATCTCGAAGAAGCATCTTGCGATCGTGCTTGCCTGCGGGGTCATCGCCGCGGCCGGACTCTGGTTTGGGGGGCTCCACGACTACCAGCGGGCCCGCATCATGACCTTCATCAACCCCGCGTCCGACATCCACGGTAGCGGCTATAACGCCTACCAGGCAACGGTCGCTGCGGGCAGCGGCGAGATCTTCGGGAAGGGTATCGGGTACGGGACCCAGTCGAAGCTCCGCTTCCTGCCGGAGTACGAGACTGACTTCATTTTCGCCGCTTTTGCCGAGGAGTGGGGCTTTGTCGGCGTCATCCTCGTGCTTCTCCTGTACGGGCTTCTGCTTGCCCGGCTCCTGGCGATCGCGGAACGCAGCGCGACCAATTTTGATGCGCTCTTTACGATCGGCGTCGCCATCCTCATTATGGCGCACGTGTTCATCCATGCCGGCATCAATCTCGGCATGCTGCCGGTGACCGGCACCACCATTCCGTTCATGAGCTACGGCGGCTCGCACCTCCTTATGGAGTATGTCGCGCTCGGCATCGTCGCGTCGCTTGCGCGCGAAGGGCGCACGGTGCCGCGCGAGCGTGCAGGGCAGGAGTTCCTAAGCTCGCTCGGCTAGTAGCGCGCCAGCGTCGCGCGCACCATTTCCGTGAGCGAGAATTCGCGGGCGATTTTCCGTGCGAGCGCGGCACCGAGTCGTGCGGCACGCGCAGGGTCGCCAAGTAGTAGCGCGAGCGCAGCCTCGAGCGCCGCTGCATCGCCGGCAGGCACGAGAAGGCCGGTGGTCCCATCCTCGATGATCTCGGGAATGCCGCCGACATTGCTCGCGGCGACCGGCAGCCCGGCTGCGCCGGCCTCAAGAAGGACGTAGCCGAGGCCTTCCGAACGCGAGGGGAGTGCGAAGACATCGAAGGCGCGCAGGTAGCGCGCGGCGTCCGGACGGTGGCCCGCGAGCGTCACGCGGTCGCCGCAGGCAAGCTCCTGGATGAGTGCTTCGAGCAGAGGGCGCGCAGCGCCCTCACCAATGACGATGAGTCGCGCCTCCGGGAGTTTCGCGACCGCGCGAATGAGCATATCGAGCCGCTTAGTGGGGTGGAGCTCGGCAATGGTACCGATCCAGGCTTCACTGGCAGCGTCAGGAAGGAGCGTTGCGCGTGCCGCATCGCGCTCGAGGAAGTGGGGTGGCTCGATGCCGTTATGGATGATGATGCGCTTCTCGCCCGTGCCGAGCATGAGGCGCGCATCCCGGTTCACCGCGCGCGAGACGCAGATGGTGAGATGCGAGCGGAGCACCGTGAGGTACTGGAGGAGCCAGAAGACGACGCGCACCGGAAGCGGGCGCCGTTCGTTGAAGGCCCAGCCGTGCGCGGTGAAGATAACGCGCGCGACGCCTGCCTGGCGCGCAGCAAACGCTCCGGCGGCGCCCGCGAGCGAGCTATTGAGGTGTACGACGTCCGGCCGTTCGGTGCGGAAGAGGGTAGAGAGCGCGGCGCGCGCGCTACGGAATGCAGAGAGCGAGGCTTCGTTACGCATCGCCGGAACCGCGAGGGTGCGGATGCCGGCCTTCGTAAGACGCTCCACGAGCGCGCCCGGTTCGCCGTAGGCGACCGCGACCGCATGCCCGGCCGCTGCGGCGGCGATCGCGAGGTCATGGACGTACCGCTGGGCGCCGCCCCAGTTGGCCTTGGTAACTACATACAGGACACGGCGGGGAGGGGAGGCGACTTCCATGCGGAGCGGGGTGTTCTATAGTATAACCACAGCACTATGATCCACGGTGGCAGGCGCGCCGCGCTTCTCCTTTTCCTCGGCGACTTGCTGACGTTCGTCCTGTCGCTCCTTCTTACCCTCGTCGTCCGCTACGGGGACCGCTTCGATTGGGACACTTTTACCGATCACCTCGTTCCGTTCTCATTCCTCTTCCTCCTCTGGACCCTCGTGTTCTACATGTCCGGCCTCTACGGCAAGCGCGCGCTCCTCTTCACCTCTGCGCTGCCTGATGCGCTCGTGCGCACGCAGGTCGT
>CAZVJX010000046.1:0-5606 GCA_964627575.1 uncultured Candidatus Saccharibacteria bacterium | reverse complement strand
ATTTGGTCAGGGTACTGAGTTCGCGATAGCCGCCTGTGGAGTAGAATCATTCCTATGATGCGTATCTTTGCTGTCGCTCTCCTGATCGCTCTCCTGGTAGCCGGCGGCGCGTATCTGCTTATCCGCTCGGGTCAGACGAATAACCCTAGTGGTACCAACACGACTAGTGGAAATCCGTTTGGGGGCACGTTGTCTGGCTCCGGTGCTTCTGGAGGTACGAACGGCTACACGCTTACGGTACACACGACCGACGGTACAACGATCCAGATTCCGGACTTCACAAACGGTCACCCCTCAATGACGCAGCCGAGCGGAACGTATTACTACGTCACTGAAGATCAGGATCAGAATTACCAGTACACCGATTTCAATATCGTGTATGGTAACGATTCGACCTTCGCGATCGGTCTCCTTGCAGAGCCGCTGGGTGCGGCTCGACTGCATGCTGAGGATAAACTACGCACCTTGACCGGCCTTTCGGGTGATCAGCTCTGCAAACTCAATGTGACGGTTATGGCTTCGCCGCGGGTGAACGATACGTACGCGGGAGTGAATCTGGGATTGAGCTTCTGTCCGGGTGCTACGGCGCTGCCGTAGGGGTAAGCTCCAGCTTGCGCAGCCACGCCTTCTGATGGCGCGCGTAGTGCCAGAGGCGCGCCGTGAGCGTGGGCAGAAGCGATTCCTCGCCTCGCTGCCCGCGCAGGTATTCGCCGACGACCTTGTATTCGAGGCCGAGCTCGTCGAGGCGCGCATCGCCTACGTAATCGCGGACGCGCCGCACCTCCTCGACGAGGCCCCGCTCGAACGCCTCCCCGAGGCGCTTCTCGATGCGCGCTCGCAGGAGATCCCGTTCGGGATTGAGAACGACCCATTCCACCCGGTAGCGCGGCGTTACCGTATCTCTCTCGGGAACCTGACCGTGCGCCGCGATGATCTCGAGCGCACGGATGAGGCGGCGGCGATTGCGGGGGTCGAGCCGCTCGGCACGGCGGGGATCGGCAGCTCGGACACGCGCCACGAGCTCCTCGGTCGACAGCTGCTCGAGCGCTTCACGCAGGCTTTCGTCCCGCGGTGATTCGATGGGGAGGCCGTACAGGAGGGCGTCGAAATAGAAATGCGTGCCGCCGGCCAGAATCGGCGTTTTTCCGAGGCGCCAGAGGTCCTCAACGAGCGCCTCGGCATCCCGAACGAAATCGCCAGCGCTATACGTCTCCTTCGGATCGCGGATATCGATGAGGTGGTGGGGAATGCCCTGCATCTCCTCCGGCGTGATTTTCTCGGTACCGATGTCGAGCGTGCGATACACCTGCCGGGAGTCAACCGAGATGATCTCGCCGTCGTGTTCCTGCGCAAGCTCGATGGCCTTCGCGGTCTTGCCCGAGGCCGTCGGGCCGGCTACCGCAATGATGCGGTTTTGGTCGTCGTTCCCAGCCTCCGTGCCCGGTGATATCATGAGTGCGATTGACGGTTAGGTATCGATTATATGAACAAAAACGGACAGAAAAGCAACTACTGCGAATACTGCGGCGACTTCCACGACGTCGCGCACGAGTTCGTCTCCTTCGTGAAGATAGGCGAGACCATTCCCGACTACGAATTCGAGGTCTTCCACAACGACGAGAACAAGACCATGAAGTTCTCGGACTTCCGTGGGAAGTGGCTCGTAGTCATGTTCTACCCGGGCGATTTCACCTTCGTCTGCCCGACGGAGCTCGAGGATACCGCCAAGCTCTATCCGGAATTCCAGAAGATAAACGCGGAGGTACTTTCGTTCTCGACGGATACCGTCTGGGTGCACAAGGCCTGGCACGATACATCGCCCGCGATACAGACGGTGAAGTATCCGATGGGTTCGGACCCGTCCGGCAAGATCTCCTACGCCTTCGGCACGCTTATCGAAGGCGGCGAGCTCGAGTTCACGCCGGACGAGGGTCAGGCGCTCCGCGGCACCTTCGTCATCGACCCGAACGGGGTGCTCCGCACCATGGAAATCCATGACAACGCCATCGGCCGCAAGGCCGCGGAGACGCTGCGGAAGGTGAAGGCCGCGCAGTACGTGGATACGCACCCGGGCAATGTGTGCCCCGCGAATTGGAACGAGGGTGATGACACGCTCGAACCGGGCATGGGCTTGGTAGGGAAAATATAAAGAAGAACTGGCGGCCGAAAGGCCGCCAGGTTTAGTTCAGTCGTACGCTTGCGTGAGTAGGTGCCAGTTCGCCTTGCCGGCGCTGACCGGTGGGACGAGTTCGGGACCACCGGTATAGGGATTCTCGCCCTCCTCCCAGGTGCGCCCCCTGATCTCGATAAGGGCCTTGATCCGGAAGCCGCCGATTTCAGCAAGACCGCTCCTGTTGCACAGCGCCATGATGGTCGGCGGGACCTCAAGCCCCTCAAAGGAAATGTTCGGGAATTCCCTGCGGGTCATCTCGATGAGTTCGAGGACGGAGCCGCCGGTCGTGATTGTGTCTTCGCAGAACACGAAGCGTTCATCGTCATGGAAGTGCGTCCTGAAGCGGCCATCGTATTCAAAGACCGTACCGAGGCCGGGCCGTTTGATGGCGTCGGCGTAGGCGTACGCGATGCCGGACTGCACGGCCAGTTCATAGGCGAAGGAGATGGCCCCTTTGGCGGGACCGATCACGCGCGTGAAGCCGTAGCGCTTGAATCCTCCCGGTCCCCACGGCCACATGAGGTCCTTGCAGGCCTCGCGTAGCGTAGCGGGGTGCTCCGAAATCAGCTTTCCGCCGTTGAAGTAGAGATCCGAAATCTTCCCGCTCGTGAGGCGAACGTACGGTCGTTTCGGATTGCCGTCATGGCGCCAGAAGACGCCCAATTTAGTGAACGTGCATTCCCATATGGAGGGGCCGCGTTTTGCCATGCTTCTTCTCCCAAAGAACCTAGCAGCACCTTAGCAGACCCGTTTACAAAAACAAATGAGGGATGCGGGGGAGAGACCATGAGTACATTCTCGGTCACGAGTTGCGGACGGATTGCTCCATGTATTCGCAATCCGTCTCGCACTCTCGACCCCGGCTCGGCGTCCGAGCTATCGCTCGGCTTCGCCGCCTCCGCCTTTCGAGTCTCTCCCCCGTCTACAAAACGATAGTCGCCCGCAGCGTTCGCTACGGACTCCTTCGTTTTGTGCCGGGGGAGAGACTCGAACTCTCAAGCCTTGCGGCAGCGGGTTTTGAATCCACCGTGTATACCATTCCACCACCCCGGCGATATTCGAATCCTAGCCCACGCGTAGCGCGAGCGCAAAGCGCGAGGCGAGTGCTACAATGGTGCGCATGAACGAGGCGAAATACGGCGAACCGACGAAATACGACTCCGTGTACTGGGTCGCGGTGGACCGCATCGTGCCGAATCCGTACCAGCCGCGCCGCGAGTTCGACGAGGCGGCGCTGAAGTCGCTTGCGGAATCCATCCGCCAGTACGGCATCCTCCAACCGCTCACCGTGACGCGCACCGAGGTGGAGAAGGCGGACGGGGGCCTCGAGAGCCGCTACGAGCTCATAGCCGGTGAGCGCCGCCTGCGCGCCTCGCGCCTCATCGGACTCAAGGAAGTCCCGGTCGTCATCCGCCAGGGTGAGCAGACCGACAAGATGAAGCTCGAGCTCGCCATCATCGAGAATCTGCAGCGCGAGGACCTTAATGCCATTGACCGCGCGAAGGCCTTCCAGCAGCTCGTGGAGGACTTCGGCATGCAGCATGTCCAAGTCGCGGCGCGCATCGGCCGTTCCCGCGAATACATCAGCAATTCCATCCGGCTGCTCGCGCTCCCGGACGCCATCCAGCTGGCGGTCGTGGGGAAGGAGATAACCGAAGGCCACGCTCGTGCCCTCCTCATGCTCTCCGACCGTCCGCAGGAGCAGGAAACGCTCTTCAAGGAAATCGTCCTCAAGAAGAGCTCCGTGCGCGTCGTGGAGCAGCTCGCGCGCCGCATCGCGACCGACAGGATACGCAAGCACGACAAGACGCCCGAGATGATGGAGCTCGAGAAGAGCCTCACGGAGACCCTCGGTACGCGCGTCCTCATCGAGAATCGCCCGAACGGCGGCCGCCTCCTCATCGAATTCTTCTCCGAGGAGGACCTTTCGCATATCACCGCGATCCTCGCCGAGCGCCGCGAGCAGCAGGCGACGATGAGTCCGGCAGCGCAGGAAGCTGCTGCGGATGCGGTCGCGGCAGGCGAACCCGCGGGAGCGCTCCCGATCCATCCGAATACGACGCAGCTGGAGCCGGACCTGGCAGCGACGCCTCCGGACGAAGACCTGTACTCGGTCTCGAATTTCAGCGTCTAACAGAAGCGCCGCCCTGAGGGCGGCGTCTTTATTTTGCCCGTTTCCTGATAGCGGCTTTTTTCTTGCGTTCGGGTTTCAGCTCCGGTACCGGCGCTTTCGGCGAGAGCTGCTCGAGCGTGTTGCGGATGTGGCGCTTGGCGAGCGAGGTCTTAGCGTAGTCGAGCCATTTCGCCGTCGGACGGGCCGATTCGCGCGTGAGGATCTCGACGATGTCGCCGTTCGTGAGTTTGGTCTCGAACGAGACGAGCTTGCCGTTCACTTTCGCGCCGTACATGTGATCGCCAAGGTCGCTATGGATCGCGTACGCGAAGTCCGCGGGCGTGGATTCGACCGGCAGGTCGATGACGTCGCCGCGGGGAGAGAAGACGAATACGCGGTGGGAGAAGAAATCGCTCTTCAGCCCATCGACGAAATCCTGGGAGCCAGCGACCGCGGCGTGCGCATCGGCGAGCTCGGTGAGCCAGCGGGGGATATCCGCGTTCGGCTTCTGCTTCGCCTTGCCGTTCGGCGCGGGTTCCGGCGCCGGAGCACGCTTGAAGTTAAGGAGGGTCGGCACGAGGTCGCGGATCCAGGGGATGGAGAGGCGCTGGAAGGCGCCGCGCGGTGCCGCTTTACCGAGAACCTTGTACGACATATGAGACGCGATACCGAACTGCGCCCGCTCGTGCATGTCCTGAGTGCGGACCTGCATCTCTACGATGCCCGCGTCGGGCGTGAGCACGGTCGTATGGAGCGACTGGTAGCCGTTCGGCTTCGGGAAGGCGATATAGTCCTTGAATTCGCCCGGCAGCGGCTTCCAGAGGGAATGAATGATGCCCAGGACGGCGTAGCAATCATCAATGGTGGGCACGATGACGCGCAGCGCGGCGATGTCGTGGATCTGGGTGATATCGTCACCCTTGCGCTTCAGCTTCTGGTGGAGGCTCCAGAGGCCCTTCATGCGAATGGAGGTGGAGAAATCCTTGATATCTTTGCGCACAAGCGCGTGCTGCAAGTCCTTCTGCGCGCGAGCGAGGCCTTTTTCCGTCTCCTTGCCGCGAAGCTTACGTACCTCGACCGCATGCTGGTACGCATCCGGATCAATGACCGGGAAGGAAAGGTCCTCGAGCTCCCGCTTCAATCGTCCGATACCCAGGCGATCGGCGATGGGAGCGTAGATTTCGAGCGTCTCAAGCGCGATGCGCCGGCGCTTATGCTCCGGCACATGGTCGATGGTGGTCATGTTGTGGTAACGATCGGCAAGCTTGATGATGAGCACGCGTACGTCAGCGGACGTAGCCACGAGCAGGCGGCGGAGGG
>CAZVJX010000045.1:5373-5699 GCA_964627575.1 uncultured Candidatus Saccharibacteria bacterium | reverse complement strand
GTTTCTGGGTTGCCAAAGACGATACCGATCTTCATGCGGGTCTGGTTGATGAAGGTGACGATGGTGCCGGACTTGGCCGTGATGGCGGTGAGCTTGCGGAGTGCCTGGCTCATGAGGCGCGCCTGTTTGCCCACGTGGTGCGCGCCCATGTCGCCCTCGATCTCATCCTTCGGGGTGAGCGCCGCTACCGAGTCCACGACGACCACGTCCACGGAGCCTGCGCGCACGAGGGACTCGACGATCTCGAGCGCCTGCTCGCCGGTGTCCGGCTGGGAAATGAGGAGCTCCTGGAGCTTCACCCCGATCTTGCGGGCGTACTCGGGGTC
>CAZVJX010000045.1:0-5363 GCA_964627575.1 uncultured Candidatus Saccharibacteria bacterium | reverse complement strand
TACCGGGTGGTCGAAGGCAGAGATGCGCTTGTAGGAGACGCCGCGGCGCTCGTACACGTGCACGCTGCAGTTCTTCAGCTGAGACATGCAGGCCATCTCGATGCCACCGCCCCAGCTGCTGCGTGACATCTTGCGGGCGTACTCGGGGTCGAGCGCATGCTCGGCGTCCACGAACGCGCAGATGCCGCCCTTCTTCTGCGCTTCCGCGATGACGTGGAGGGCAAGCGTGGTCTTGCCGGAGGATTCGGGGCCGAAGATCTCGATGATGCGGCCCTTGGGGAGGCCGCCCACGCCGAGGGCCGTATCGAGGCCCATGGAGCCGGTGGGGATGGCGGGGATGGCGGCAGGCTTGCCTGCGCCGAAGGTCATGATGGCCTCGTCGCCGAACTTGGTCTTGATTTCCTTGATCGCGAGCTCGATGGACTTCGCTTTGGAATTGGTTTCCGTACCCTCGCTGCCCGGTTCCGGGGAAGCGGCGGCTTTCGCGGCGGCAGTCTTCTTGGAGGCGGCTTTCTTTGCTGGCATAGGTAACGGATTAGGGGACGAATATGGTGCGCGTCACGCGTTCGGATTTCCCGAACCGGTCGGTCGCCGTAAGGGTAAGTATAGCGCCCCCATGGGGAAGCACGAGGGTCGTCGCGAAGCGGCCCTGCTCATCAATAAGGAGCGGCGCCCCATCGAGGGTGAGGTTTTCGGTATGGAAGGCGGTCCCGGACACCTTCACGAACCCGTCCGTAAACGATTGGCCGGTTGCCGGGGAAGAGAGGGCGATATGAGGGCCGGCGACCAGGGGCGCCGCCTTGAACGCGCCATAGCCGAGGAGAATGACGAGGGCGAGGGCGGTCACGAACCGGAGCAGCATACCTAGAACTCCTCTCCGGTGACCTCCGGCGCCGCGCCCCGGCCGCCGCTGATGACTTCGCGGGGACGGGACCCGTCGGCCGGGCCGATGACGCCTTTCTGCTCGAGGATGTCCATGAGGCGCGCGGCGCGGGAATAGCCGATGCGGAGCTTGCGCTGGAGGTAGGAAGTGGAGGCGCGCCCGGCTTCCTCGACCGCCGCCTTCGCTTCCTCGTACATATCGTCGTCCGCATTGTCCCCGGCGTCGTCGAAGCTCATGGAGATGGCGTCGTTATGCTCGTGGGCGATGCCGCCGCCCGTGCCACTGCCCAGATCAAGGGCGTCGAGGGAGCCTGCGTTGTGCTTCTTGATGTAATCCGTGACCTTCTTCACCTCCTGCTCGCTGATGTAGGCGGTCTGGAGGCGGACCGGCTTCTGCATGTCGGCGGAGAGGTAGAGCATGTCGCCCGCGCCGAGCAGGGTCTCTGCGCCCGGGGAATCAATAATGGTGCGCGAATCTATCTGGCTTGCCACCTGGAGCGCCATGCGGGTCGGCACGTTCGCCTTAATAAGGCCGGTAATGACGTTCACTGACGGGCGCTGGGTAGAGAGGATGAGGTGGATGCCCACGGCGCGGGACATCTGAGCCAGGCGTACGATGCCGGCCTCGAGTTCGCGCGGGTAGGTCTGCATGATGTCAGCGAGCTCGTCAATGACGATGACGATATAGGGCATTGTCTCCGGAAGCTCCTTTTTTGCCGCGGCGCCGCCCTGCGGTTGTCGCTTCTTCGCCGGCTCGACGACCGTCTGATGGTAGGACTCGATGTCGCGCACGCGCTCCTGCTCGAGGGTGTTGTAGCGGCGGTCCATCTCCTTCGCCGCCCATTTGAGCGCCATGATGGTCTTCTTGGGATCGGTGATGACCGGCGTGAGGAGGTGGGGGATGCCGTTATAGAGGGTGAGCTCGACGCGCTTCGGGTCCACCATGATGAAGCGCATCTGGTTCGGGCCGTTCCTATAAAGGAGGGACGCGATGAGGGCGTGGATGGCGACCGACTTTCCGGAGCCCGTGGCGCCCGCGACGAGCCCGTGCGGCATCTTCGCGATGTTCACGTAGTGCGGGGTGCCGGCGATATCGCGGCCGATAGCCGCGAGGAGAGGCTTCTTGGAGCTGCCCCATTCAGGGGCGCCGATGACGCCGCCCAAGCCCACCATCGCCTTGGCGGCGTTCGGGACCTCGATGCCTACGAGCGATTTGCCGGGAATAGGTGCCTCGATGCGCACCGGATGGGCCGCGAGCGCGAGCTCGAGGTTGGTGACCAGCGAGACGATCTTATTGAGGCGGACGCCCTCGGCCGGCTTGATGGCATAGCGGGTGACGGTCGGGCCCACCGAGACCTCGTCCATCTCCACCGAGATGCCGAAGTTCTGGAAGGTGCGCTTGATGATGTTGGCGTTTGCCTTGATGTCGCCGACGCCCGGCTTGCCCTTGTCCTCGCCGAGGAGCGACAGGGGGGGAGGGTTGTACTCCGCATCGAAATTCTGGATGGCCGGGGTCTCCGCGGACGCTTCGCGAGGGCGGTCGAACATGGTCACGACCGGCTCGCGTTCCACCTGGGCGACCTCCGGCTCAGGGACGTGCGCGGGTTCCTCCTCGGTCTCGTCCTCCGCTCCTTCCTTATCGTCGCGTTGGCGCTTCGGGAGGGCGGGCACCTTCACGGAGCCGAGCGCCGAGCCGGTTCCCTTGGCGAACGTCGAGAGGGCACGCGCAATGACGACGACGTCCGCGGCAACGATAAGTCCCACAGCGGCGATAGCCATAAGGAGGATGACCGCACCCCAGAAACCGAAGTAGGCGGTCGCGGCCGAGCCGGCTGCAGCGCCTGCGGCGCCCCCGAGCGCTACCGAGACGATGCCGAGGAAGGTGAGGCAGGCGAGCACAATGAGGGTGATGCCGATAAGGGTCAGCGGGGAGAGGAAGGTGCGTTCGAGGGCGAGTGCGAAGCCGCCGCCGATGAGGATGACTGGAAGGAGGAAGGCGGCGATCCCGACCTCGCCATAGGTAAAGGAGAAGATGGCGCTGCCCGCGTAGCCGGCGAGCCCGAACGCCGCAAGCCCGAGGATGAGGCCGAAGGCGACGCAAAGAATGGCAGCCGTCCACCTGACGGCCGCTTTGGTGTTTTCGGCATCCCTGCGCTTTCGTTTCTTCGCCATGTTTCCTCGATATTTTATCACCCCGGCTGTGGACAACCCGCTCGCTCCCGGCTGCCGGGAGAATGGTTGCGCCTCTGCTTCAAAGACATATACTTACGAGGCATTAAAGACACCTTGTCCAACATGAACGATAAAGGACACAATAAGGACAACCGACAGGTGAGGCCCTACGAATCAGGAGCCAGTCTTGATAATTTCGTCCTAGAGAAAGGTATATTTTCTAACGTATTCGAAAAAGACATACGCCGGGTATACATATATAAGAAGACCGAGCGGCTTGCGAAAGCGATCCACCTCATCGCTCCCGCCTTCGCGAATTCCCCGGCACTCCGGAATCGCATTGATGCGGTTGCGGTCGGGCTCGTGGATGCCGCGACCCTCTCTCCCATTGCCGCCCGCGAAGCTCTTTCCCGGGAGCTTCTCGCGCTCTCGTCCGTGCTCTCCATTGCCCGGGTCGGCGGACTCCTCTCCGCTATGAATTCCGACCTCATTGCGCGCGAGGCGCATGCGCTCCTCGGGGAGATCGCGACCTACGAAGAGCCCCGCCTCTTCCTCGACGAGGCGCCCACCCTCGCCGCCCTCTTCAAGAGTGCGAACGCGCCTGCCTCGCCGATCGCCGAGCCCCGTATGGGACGTACGAATGTCTCTGAAATAAAGGGTGCCGTAAAGGACACTAATAAAGGACAGGTATCGGACAATGGAGGCGCGAGCAGCGATCGCCGCGAAGCCATCCTGGAGGTGCTGCGCTCGAAGGGTCCTTCATATATAAAGGATATCTCTACCGTCATCAGGGACGTGAGCGAGAAGACCATCCAGCGCGAGCTTTCGGCCCTCGTGTCCGAAGGCATCGTGACGCGGGCAGGGGAGCGTCGATGGACCACTTACGCGCTTTCGGCCTAGAGCCAGGGCATGAGCCCTTCATTGACGTATTGTCCCGCTTAGGGTACAGTTCTTTCGTGATGACCTGGGAGGCAGCACCCGCAGAGTAGGCCGGAAACGGCCTCTTTTGCGTTCTGTCTTCCCGGTTATCCACATTGGGTCCTGCAGGGAATCGCTTTCCGGCGCCGTATACTGTCTCCCATACCGGAACGAGCTGGGGCGCTTCCTGAACGACCGAACTTTGACAAGCAAATAGGGCTTGTACACAAAAATCTGCCACGCCTTGAAAGAGTGCGTGCGCAGTCCCGTCTCTATCTGACGGGCCGGAATGAACGGTTGGACTGACTACGGTTGCACGCAGGATGATTGAATAACCATTGCCAACTAGCCGATGGGACGCGAGTCGATAATGCGCCCTGTCGGGTAGTGTGAAAGGGAAGTGCGAACTATGAACGCAGGGCTTCGGTCCTGCGCGATTACTAAACTCGAATGGGAGCGTACGGGGAGGCACGACATTTAGTAGGCGCAGCCCCGCACACCTCAGAAAATTAATTAACAATACACGTTTATGTCTATTACTCAGACGAACATGATCGCCAAGATTGCGGCGGTCGTGGCGGGCCTCGGCCTCGTCGCGATGTCGTTTGTCTCTGCCGTTCCGGCAAAGGCGGACACCACCACCGATCTTCAGGCACAGATCCAGTCGCTTCTCGCGCAGATCGCTACGCTTCAGGCGCAGCTCGGCACGAGCGGCTCGGCCTCGGCTTCGGTCACCTTCACCCGTGACCTCACCATTGGCTCGACTGGCTCCGATGTGACGGCTCTCCAGAACTGGCTCATCGGCAAGGGCTTCGCTATCTCCGCTGGCGCAACCGGTTACTTCGGTGCACAGACGAAGGCAGCCCTCGCCGCCTACCAGGCTGCGAACGCAATCACCCCGGCTGCTGGCTACTTTGGCCCGGTCACCCGCGCTAAGGTCAACGCCTCGGCTGGTACCGGCTCGACCGGCGGCACCACTGGCTCCACCACCCTCTCGGGCGGCGCGGGCAAGCTCAAGAACATCGACTCCCTCGGCGACACCGAGAGCGACCTCCACGAGGGCGACTCGGTTACCAAGGTGCTCGGTTTCTCGGCTGACGCTCAGGACTCTGACGTCGCGGTGCAGCGCGTTGACGTGAACGTCACGCTTCCGAACAACGAGAGCGCACAGGCAAGCAAGTACTTCGACACCATCGCTATCTACCAGGATGGCAAGAAGCTCGCTTCCATGGACGCTTCCGCTGGCGACAAGTCCGGCAGCGAGTGGTCCTACCGCTTCAGCGATGTTAACGGCGTGATCCGCGAGGGCGACACCGGCAACTTCTATGTCGAGGTCACCCCGGTTTCCTCGGTTGATACCGCGAACAGCGGCAACATCACGGTTGCTATCC
>CAZVJX010000044.1:0-5792 GCA_964627575.1 uncultured Candidatus Saccharibacteria bacterium | reverse complement strand
TGTGCTGCTTGGTCGCGATGCGCATGAGCGCCGCGAACTCTTCTCCTTGCGCGCCGGTGGTGAGCACGACGATCTTATCGGGGGAGTAATCGCCGATCTCCTGGGCCGGGATGATGGTGCCTTTCTGAATCTCGATGAGGCCGAGTTTCTGGGCGATCTCGAGGTTGGTCTTGATAGAGCGGCCCTCCATGACGATCTTCTTGCCGTACTTCTCGGCGATCTCGATGATCTTCACCATGCGCTCGAACTGCGAAGCGAAGGTGCCGATGATGACACGACCCTTCACGGTCTTGATGATGTCCTCGAGCGTCTCATGGACTTTCTTGTCCGGGATGGAGAAGCCGTCAATCTCGGCGTTCGTGGAGTCGCCGATGAAGAGAAGGTTCTTCTCCGCACCGAGCGCGGTCCACTTCTTCACTTCGCCGTCCGACGGAATGCCGTTGTCGTGCTCGAGCTTCAAGTCGCCGGTCACGATGACGTTGCCGTGCGGAGTCTCCACCTTGATGCCCATCGAGTCCGGAATGGAGTGGGTCACCGGGAAGAAGTGCACCTTCGTCGAGCCGATGGTGTGGGTCTGGCCGCCCTCGACGACGACGAGGTTGGGCTTGGGCATATCCGGATACTCCTCCTGGCGCTTCTGGATCATGGTCGCCGAGAGCTGCATGGTGTAGATCGGCGGATTGCCGAAACGGTTCATCAGGAACGGAATGCCGCCGATGTGGTCGAGGTGGCCGTGCGTGACGAAGACGGCGCGGACGCGGTCCGCATTCTTCTCGAGGTACTTGGTATTAGGAAGGACGTAGTCCACGCCCGGGGACGCGTCCTCGGAGGTGAACTGGAAGCCGACATCGAAGACGAAAATGTCGTTATTCGTCTCGACCGTGAACATGTTGCGGCCGACCTCCTCGACGCCGCCCAAGGGAACGACGCGCACGACGTCCGCCGAGGGCTTCTCGGGAAGATAGTCGGCGCCCTTCTTGGCGGGCGAGCCGCCTCCGGAGGGACCCATCGGGCGGCGCAGCTGACGGCGGATATTGCGGGAGGCGCCTCCGGCGCGTCCCTTGCCGCCGCGGTCGCGGCCACCGCGCGAACCGCGGAATCCGCGTCCTGCCGGCGCGTCGCCGTTCGGACCGGGATTCTTCGGGGCGGGAGCTGGTGCTGGTGCTGTAGACATGATTGCTGAATGGTTAGGGATAGATACTGCGTCTAGTAGTCACTAGTCCTTACGCATAAAACTTCCGCGCAAAAACTAATGACCGGCTAACTGCCCGAGGGAACAAGGAACGGCCAGAGATACTCGGTGCGCACATGCCACGTGGCCACCGTCGCGAAGCGATCCGCCGGGGCCGTGATCTGCTGAAGCACGATGCCCTTCAGGTCTTTCGGAATCGCGTAGACGAAGTCCGGCGCATGCGTGAACGCGGCGGGATAGTCGGCGGCGATGGCATCGCTCGCTTTCTGCAGGTCCGCGGTGCGCGTCGCCGGATCGCTCTCCTGGCGCGCCTTCTCGAGCAGCTGATCCACGTTCTTGTTAGTGTACATCGCGATGTTCAGTCCTGGATCGTTCTTCTGGGAAGAATCCCAGAAGGGGAAGAGATCCTGATCGCGGCCGATGACCATGCCGAAGAAGAGCGCCTCGTAGCTGCGGGGTCGCACGACCGACGGCACGAGCGAGTTCGGGTCCACATAGGTGAGCGACGTGGGCACGCCGAGCGCCTCCCAGTCCTTCTCGATCTGCGCAGCGATGGTCTTCAGCTCCGGCACGTTCGAGGTGGTGACGGTTACCGAAGAGAGCGTGAGCTTCTGCTTCGCGTTGGTCCACAGCTCGGTGCTCGTGCTGTAGCTCCAGCCCGCGTCCGTGAGCGTCCGCTTCGCGAGGGCGAGGCGGTCGCCCGTCGGAAGCGTCGGCTCCGTGATCCCGCTGCCTGGCGGTACCGGGCCCGCAAGCGGGGTCGCGTAGCCGCCCAGGATATCCGTGGCGATCGTATCGCGGTTGATCGCGATCGAGAGGGCTTTGCGGACCGCGAGCTGCCCGAGCGCCGCGTTATTCGCCTGGTCGAAGAAGACGCCGAACACGCGCGAGTACGGGGCCGTGAGCGCGCCGCGCTCGGCGATACCGTAGGCGCTCTCTACCTTCCCGTTCTTGTACGCTGCCGACAGGTCGTCGGTCGAGGCATAGAACCTGAAGTTCATGCCGTCGAGATACGGGCGGCCGAGCGCGTACCGGGGATTCGCGACCAGGTCGTACTCGGTGATGATCCCATCGCGGTCGCGCGCGACGCGCGCGACCTTGAACGGACCGTCGCCGATCGGAGAGACGACGCGGGCGTCGAACGGGAACTGCTCGTCCGCGACCGAACGCCACACATGCGCCGGAAGGATACCGAGGGTCGCGTCGTCGAGAAACGGCGCGTAGGCCTTCGGCAGCGTAAAGCGCACGGTACGGGAATCGAGCGCCTCGACGCGCACGTTCGCCCAGTTGGCAAGGGCGGGAGACTTGAGTCCCGCGTCCTGCGCTTTCGTTATCGTAAAGACCACATCATCTGCGGTGATGGGCGTGCCATCCGTGAACGTGATTCCTTTCCGGAGGGTGAAGGTGTAGACCTTACCGTCCGGCGAGATCGTGTAGCTCTCTGCAAGCACCGGGGTAAGTCCCGTGGCGCTTTCGCCCATGAGCCCTGCGTACGTGAGTGCCGTGAGGTCGCGGTCGGGATCCGAGAGCGCGAGGAGCGGATTCACGAAGCGAGGATTGCCCACCTCGCCTTCGGTGAGGGTGCCACCCCGGGACGGTACGGCGACCAGCACGGTACGCTCGAGCGCGATCAGACTCCAAATACAGGTGCCCGCGAACGCAATCGCAAGCAGGGCGAGGATTGCCCGATCGCTCGGCGGAAGGCGGCGTACGAGCGCCGCGAATCCCTCAAGGAAGCCAATACGCCGATGGCGCGAAAGGCGAGCGAGCATGCCGGACGGCCGACCTGCCATGGATTATCAGATGAGGAACCCGAGGAATGCTGCCGCTACGAAAAGCACCGCCACGACGATCGTCGCATTGAATAGGAATTTCTCCGCACCGCGGCGCTTGTAAAACGTAGATGCGAAATTATCGCCTCCGAAGGCTCCTCCGAGGTTGGCGCCGCGCTGCTGAAGCACGATGCCGAGGATAAGGAGAAGGGAGAGCGTGATTTCCGCGTATGGCAATATCACCTTGAGTAGCTCCATCTGTGCCGGGAATACTAACACAAACGGGCTGCCTGAGGCAACCCGTTTGCTATTTCCCCCGAGCCTTGTCTAATGTTCCGGCTCCGCGACCATGTGCTGCTCGAATTCCGGCATCTTCTCCGGGTCGAGCAGGGGCTGCTCCATTGCTGGAGCGGGGACGACGATCGCCGGAGGCGCATCGGTCGAATTCATGCCGGTCAGTACGTGCTTCGCTGATGGCGCTTCGATCGGCATGCTCGAGAGGTCCTGCATCGGAAGCTGCGGCTCATGCGCGGCTTCTACGGCAACGCCGCCGAGCGCCGCAGCGCCCACCAGGGCTGCGCTCATTGCTGCTGTATTCTGATTTTCCATTTTCTCCTGTTCCGCCGTCTTCTCGACCGGCTTCTTCTTGAACCAACTCTCAAATCCCATAGGTATAACAAGTAACTTGATATGCCTTCCATGGTACTACCCGCGACGTTGGCTCCCTGCGTGGGGTCGGGATAACGAAAAAACGCCGGACTTGCTCGGTAGAACGCTTGGGATAGGATAGGGGAACAATGCCCGCAAGGGTAGGGAGTTTTTTTCATTTATCCGCTTACGCGAATCCATTCCCATGGCAAAGAATCTTTCCATTCAGCCGCTTTCCGACCGGGTAGTCGTGAAGCCTCTCGCCGCGGAGGAAGTCTCCGCAGGCGGCATCCTTATCCCGGACACTGCGAAGAAGGAGCGCCCCGAGCGTGGTACCGTCGTCGCGGTCGGCCCCGGCCGTTATGAGGACGGTGCGCAGGTGCCGATGAGCGTGAAGAAGGGCGACGAGGTCATTTTCGAGCAGACGTACCGCGACCCCATCGAACTCGAGGGCGAGGAGTACTACATCTTCAGCGAGTCCTCCATCCTTGCGGTAATTCCCAACAAATAACAGCTCCCATTAAATAAGCGATACAGGCATGGCAAAAGAAATCCTATTCGGCAAAGATGCGCGCAAGGCGATCCATAAGGGCATCGAGAACGCCGCCCAGGCAGTGAAAGTGACGCTCGGCCCGCGCGGCCGCAACGTCGTGCTCGAGAAGAGCTATGGCGGCCCGCGCATCACGAACGACGGCGTTTCCATCGCGAAGGAGATCTCCTTCAAGAACAAGTTCGAGAACATGGGCGCCGAGATCGTGAAGGAGGTCGCGAATAAGACCAACGACGGCGCCGGCGACGGCACCACCACGACCGTCGTGCTGCTCGAGGCGCTCGTGAACGAGGGTCTCTCCCATATCACTAAGGGTGCCAACGCCATGGGTATCCGCCGTGGCATGGAAGTCGCGCGCGATGCCGCGGTTGCGGAGTTGAAGGGCATGGCCAAGCCCATCTCGGGCAAGAGCGAGGTGAAGCAGGTGGCGAGCATCTCGGCCGAGAGCGAAGAGCTCGGCGCCATCATCGCCGAGACCATCGAGAAGGTGGGGCAGAACGGCGTCGTGACCGTCGAGGAGTCCCAGGGCATGGAACTTTCCTACGAGGTCGTCGAGGGCATGCAGCTCGATAAGGGCTACGTCTCCGCGTACATGGTGACGAATCCGGAGCGCATGGAAGCGGAAATGCGCGATGCGAACGTGCTCGTGACCGACAAGAAGATCAGCGCGGTGCAGGATATCCTGCCCTTGCTCGAGAAGGTTGCGCAGTCGGGCAAGCGTGAGCTCGTGATCGTCGCGGACGACGTGGAGGGCGAGGCGCTCACCACCTTCGTGCTCAATAAGCTGAAGGGCACGTTCAATGTGCTCGCGGTGAAGGCGCCGGGCTACGGCGACAAGAAGAAGGAACTGCTCGCGGACATCGCGGCCGTCGTAGGCGCGCAGGTCGTGTCCAGCGACACCGGCACGACCTTCGAGACCGCGTCGCTCGCTTCGCTCGGTAAGGCCGCACGGGTGGTCGCTACCAAGGACGCCACCACCTTCGTGGGCGGCAAGGGCAAGAAGGCCGACATCCAGGCGCGCGTGAAGCAGCTCCAGGCGCTCGCTGAAGGCACGACGTCGAAGTTCGACAAGGAGAAGCTCGAGGAGCGCATCGCGAAGCTCACGGGCGGCGTCGCCGTCATCCGCGTGGGCGCTGCGACCGAGACCGAGATGAAGTACCTGAAGGACAAGATCGACGACGCGGTGAAGGCGACGAAGGCCTCCATCGAGGAAGGTATCGTCCCGGGCGGCGGCACGGCGCTCGCGAAGACCGCCGGGAAGCTCGCCGCCGGCATGGGAAAAGTGAAGCTCTCGGACGATGAGCTCAACGGCTTCAATACCGTCGTGCGCGCACTCGAGCAGCCGCTCCTCCAGATCGCGATCAACGCGGGCAAGGAGAAGGATGCCGACAAGATCCTGAAGGCCGTCCAGGACGGGAAGGCGAACGCCGGTTACAACGCGGTCGAGGACGCCGTCATCGACGACATGCTCTCCGCGGGCATCATCGACCCAGTGAAGACCGGCCGCGCCGCGGTGGAGAACGCCGTCTCCGCGGCCGCCATCTTCCTCACGACCGAAGCGGCCGTGGCCGAGATCCCGGAGCCGAAGCCGGCGATGGCGCAATGCACCAGGCGGGGATTGAGCGGCTGC
>CAZVJX010000043.1:756-5936 GCA_964627575.1 uncultured Candidatus Saccharibacteria bacterium | reverse complement strand
GTGAACCTCATCATCGCCGCGCTTTTCTTCTTCCTCGTGCCGGGCATCGGCCTCGCGCCAAAAACCAACCTCCTCATCTATCTCGTCGTCTCGCTCCTCCTCATCTTCGGCTGGCGTCTCGCGCTTTACCCGCGCATCTCGGTGCCGCGTTCGCGGTTTGCGGCCGCACTCATCGCCGCGGGCGAGGAGGCAGAGGAGCTCGTCCGCGAAGTGAACGGCAACCGCCGCTATCACCTTTCGTTCCCGGTGGTCATTGCCCCCGCCGCGGCCGAACCGGCCATGCTCGCGGTGCGCCTCAAGGAAGCAGAGGTCGCCATCGTTGTCACCGACATGACGAATCCGGTCGCCGAAGCGGCCGCCGCACGCCTCTATGAGCTGCCGGGTGCGTCCGCGATGCAGTTCGTTCCCTTTACCGATCTGTACGAGGAGGTCTTCGACCGCATCCCGCTTTCGCAGCTCCGACCCGCCTGGTTCCTCGAGAACGTTCGCGAAAATGATTCGTTCGCGTACCTCATCGGCAAGCGTGCGATCGATATCGCGGGCGGGCTCCTGATGGGGCTCATCACCATCGTCGCCACGCCATTCGTCTGGATTATCCAGGGATTCGAAGGGCCGGGGCCGGTATTCATCCGGCAGGAGCGCCTCGGGAAGGGCGAGCGCCGCATTCGCGTGTATAAGTTCCGGACGATGCGCGAGAGCGACGAGGGAAAATGGAGCGGTGAAAGCGCGAATCGCGTCACCCGCTTCGGCAGCATCATGCGCAAGATATCACTCGACGAATTCCCGCAGTTCATGAACGTGCTGTCGGGCGACCTCTCGCTCATCGGGCCGCGTAACGACATGGCCGCGCTCGGGGTACGGCTCGCCGAAGCGCTGCCGTTTTACCTGCTGCGCTACTCGGTCACGCCCGGCATCACGGGCTGGGCGCAGATCAACCAGCAGTACGAGCAGGGGAATATCAGCCCGCAGTCCATCGAAGAAACCAAGATGCGGCTCGCGTACGATTTCTACTATCTGAAGCATCGCTCGCTCGGTCTCGATATGGTGATCGCACTTAAAACTATCAAGCGGATGTTTTTTCGGGTAAGCTCTTGGTAAGTGGCGAACGGAAGCTTTTCGACATACTCTAAGGTTATCTAATGATATGGCTGACAAACATACTCTTTTGATTACTGGTGCCGCTGGTTACGTAGGGGGCATGCTCGTGCGCAAGTTCGCCGAGCGCGACGATGTCGAGCGCATCATTGGGCTTGATAAAGAACCGTTGCCGGAATTCATCGCGGATGTCGAGAAGCTCGAGTACCTCGAAATGAACACCGCCGATCACTGGCGCGAGGCAGTGGACCGTTTCCAGCCGGATATCGTCATCCATACCGCGTGGCAGATCCGCGAGATCTACGGCAATCGCGCGCTTTCCTGGTGCTGGAATATCGATGGCTCGGACAACGTCTTCGACTACGCGCTCGAAGAACCGAACGTAAAGCGCCTCATCTACTTCTCGACGGTTGCCTCCTACGGCGCGTTTCCGGACAATTCGCTCGAGCACCGCTACACCGAGGACGAACCGTTCCGACAGACCGACTACCTCTATGCCGAGGAGAAGCGCATCGCCGAGGAGCACCTCTACGCCAAGTACGAACTGAAGGGTGGGGAGCGCCCCGACCTGTCCATCGCGCTTCTGCGGCCCGCCGCCATCACCGGCCCACGCGGCCGCTTCATGCGCATCCGCTTCGGGCTGCAGGCCGCGCTCTCCGGCCAGCTGAAGGACAGCTTCGCGTACCGGCTCGTCTCCGCGATGACGTCCTTCGTCCCGGTGACGCCGAAGTGGCTCCGCCAGTTCATCCACGAGGACGACGTGGTGGGCATCGTCGAGCGGCTCGCGTTCGGGCAGCCGGCAGGGAAGTACGAGGTCTTCAATATCTGCCCGCCCGGCCCGGTCGTGCTCGGCCCTGACATGGCCAAGGCAGTAGGGAAGAAACTCCTGGTCGTCCAGCCCTGGATGGTCCGCATCCCGTTCTTCTTTTTCTGGCATCTCACCCGCGGGAAGATCCCGACGGCGCGGGGCAGCTGGAAGGGCTACTCCTATCCGATCGCGGTTGACGGCAGCAAGGTGACGAAGAAGCTCGGATACGAATACCAGCATCAGGGCTTCGACGCCTTCTACTACACGGACGGCGCGTACGAATACTCGGTGCCGCCCCTCGCGCGCCGCTCGAAATCGAATGGCTAGGGTGATTGACGGACGTGCTATCGCGCGGGACGTCCTCGCGCAGGTGAAAACGGAGACCGGACAGCTCGGTTCCGTCATCGTGCGCGCCATTACGGCCGCGCCGTCGCCGGCGACGCTTTCCTACCTTTCCATCAAGAAGAAGCGCGCGGCCGACGCGGGCATGACGCTTGAGGTCATCCGTCTGCCGGACGAGGCGCGCGAGGATGCGCTCATCAATGCGATACGGCAGGAGGGAGCGGATGCGGTCATCGTGCAGCTTCCGCTGCCCGAGCATATTGATACGCCCGCAGTGCTCGACGCGGTGCCGCTCGCGCTCGATGCGGACGTCCTGTCGATCGCTGCGCGTACTGCGTACGCGTCCGAAGAACCGGATGCGCTCCTGCCGCCGGTGGTCGCCGCGATCGCCGAGATTTTCGTCCGCTCGAACGTCGAGATCGCCGGAAAACGTGCGGTCGTCGTGGGGAATGGGTGGCTGGTGGGTGCGCCTGCCGCCCGATGGCTCCGAAGCGGAGGTGCAGAGGTCGCGATCATTACGAAAGAAGATCCGGACTATGGCCTCCTGCGGGACGCGGACATCGTCGTGTCGGGGGCGGGAAGTCCCGGTCTCATTCGCTCTGACCACCTGAAGGAGGGCGTGGTGCTCATTGATGCGGGAACCTCTGAGTCGAGGGGTCAGATGGTCGGGGACGCCGATCCCGCGTGTGCCGACGTGGCCTCCTTGTTCACGCCCGTACCGGGCGGCGTGGGGCCCATCGCGGCCGCCTGCCTCTTCCGGAACGTCTTGGAACTGACCAAACGGGGCCGTTTGCAGGCCCCCTAAAAAGCCGTATAGTAGCCGTATTATGCGATTCATTCCTGCGCTCGGCGTACTCATCATCGCCGGACTCCTGGGCTGGTTTGTCCTTACTACTAATGGCACGGGCTCTCACTTCGGCGTGAAGCTCGGCCTCGATCTGGCGGGCGGCACCGAGCTCGTCTACCATGCGGATACCGCAGCGGTGCAGGGCGATAAGCAGGGTGCGCTCGCGTCGCTACGCGACGTCATCGAGCGCCGCGTGAACCTCTTCGGCGTCGCCGAGCCCTTGGTTGAGCTCGAGCATTCGAGCGCCGTTGCTGCGGAGCAGGAGGATCGCCTCCTCGTCGACCTGCCGGGCGTGACCGACGTGAAGGCGGCAGTGGATGCAATCGGCAAGACCCCGACGCTCGAGTTCAAGCTCATCGACGCGGACGCGTCGGCGAAGAACGGCACGACGACCTACGCCGCGACCGCACTTACCGGCCGCTACCTCAAGAATGCGGAGCTGCAGTTCAGTCAGGGTAACTCGAGCGCGGCTGCAGGCGAGCCGGTTGTGGTGCTCCACTTCAACGACGAGGGCACCAAGCTGTTCGGCGACATCACCGCGCAGAACGTGGGCAAGCAGCTCGCGATCTTCCTCGATGGTCAGGTGATCTCCTCGCCGGTCATCCAGGAAGCCATCCCGGGCGGCAGCGCCACCATCACCGGCACCTTCACGCCCACCGAGGCGCGCGACCTCGTGCGCAACCTCAACTTCGGCGCGCTCCCGGTCCCCATCACGCTCATCTCGAGCAATTCGGTGGGTCCGACTCTCGGTGACATCGCGTTTCATGCCGGGCTCACGGCGGGTATCATCGGCTTCATCCTGGTCGCGCTCTTCATGATCCTCTGGTACCGCCTCCCGGGCCTCGTCGCGTCGGTCGCGCTCGTCATCTACGTGGTGCTCACGCTCGCCATCATCAAGGTCGTTCCCATCACCCTCACGGCCTCCGGTATCGCGGGTCTCATCCTCTCGATCGGTATCGCCGTGGACGCGAATGTCCTCATTTTCGAGCGCATGAAGGAGGAACTCCGCCATGGGAAGGATGCGCACGATGCGCTCAAGATCGGCTTCTCGCGCGCCTGGCCGGCCATCCGCGACGGACACCTCACGATGCTCATCTCTGCGGTCATCCTCTTCTGGCTCGGCACCTCGATCGTCCAGGGCTTCGCGCTCGTGTTCGGCTTCGGCGTCATCGCTTCGCTCATCTCCGCGGTCTTCGTGACGCGCGTCTTCCTCGACGCGCTCGTGCCCGAGAAGGCCGGCGGGGTCTGGAACTTCCTGCTCTCGAACGGGCTCTCATTTAGCGCGACTAAGAACTAGCCTATGTTCATCGTCAATCACCGCACGTTCTTCTTCTGGGTCACGGGTCTCATCCTCGTCGCGTCCATCGCGTCCATGATCTTCTTCGGGCTGCCGCTCTCGATCGAGTTCACCGGCGGTTCGGAAGTGGATGTGACGTACGCGGTCGCCCGCCCGGCGATCGCGCAAATCGAGCAGGACATCGCGCCGCTTTCGCTCGGCTCCGTCTCGGTGCGCGAGAACGGCCAGAACGGCGCCACGCTCCGCGCACACACGCTCTCGCCCGAGCAGCACGTCGCGCTCCTCGCCGCGCTCTCCGAGAACGGCGCGCAGCAGGTGACCGAGACGCAGTTCGTCTCCATCGGCCCGTCGCTCGGGAGCGAGCTCGCGACCAAGGCCCTCTACGCGTTCGGCGCCGTCATCCTCGCGATCGTGCTCTACATCGCCTGGGCCTTCCGCAAGGTCTCAAAGCCGGTGCCCTCGTGGGGCTACGGCATCACCGTCATCTTCATGCTCGCGATCGATATCATCGTGCCGGCCGGCTTCTTCGCCGCGTACGCGCACTACACCGGCGCGCAGTTCGATACGCTCGTCGTGGTCGCGCTCCTCGCGCTCCTGGGCTACTGCGTGAACGACGTCATCGTCATCTTCGACCGCGTGCGCGAGCATCTCGCGCGAAACGAGAAGTCGGGACAGAAGCAGGCGTTCGAGGAGGTCGTGGGCCGCTCCATCAACGAGACCATGGCCCGCTCCATAAACACGGCGCTCACCGTGGTCCTCGCGCTCCTTGCCATCATCCTCGTGGGCAGCCA
>CAZVJX010000043.1:0-746 GCA_964627575.1 uncultured Candidatus Saccharibacteria bacterium | reverse complement strand
GCAACTTCGCGCTCGTGATGCTCGTCGGCGTCGTCATCGGCACCTTCTCTTCGATCGCGCGCTCGGCGCCGCTCCTTATCCCGCTCGCCAAGGCGTTCAATAAGAACGCGTAGGCCGTCATGATCCTCGGCGTCACCGGCACCAACGGAGCAGGGAAGGGAGCCGTCGTCGAGTATCTCGAAGAGAAAGGATTCGCGCACTACTCGGTGCGCGCACTCCTCATTGAGGAGGTAGAGAAGCGCGGGCTCGCGCTTGACCGTGCCGCGCTCGGCTCCGTCGGTACGGAGTTGCGGCAGGCGCGCGGGCCGGCCTTTTTCGTAGATACGTTTCTCGCGCGGGCGCAGGAAGCAGGTGCGGAGGATGTCGTGATCGAATCCATCCGCGCGCTTGCGGAAGCCGAGGGCGTGCGCACGCACGGCGGATTCATTATCGGCGTGGATGCGCCGCTTCCGCTCCGGTACGAGCGCATCGTGGGGCGCGGCAGCGAAACCGACAAGGTGACGCTCGAGCAGTTCCGCGAGCAGGAGGATCGCGAGTACACCCCGAAGGATCCGGCCGACCCGACGCAGATGAATGTGCTCGGGGTCCTTGCCGCGGCCGACTACACCATCATGAACGACGGTACACTCGAGGAGCTCCATGCGAATATCGATCGCATGGTCAAAGAGCTCGCCACAAGGTAAACGTGCGCCGAAAAAGGCCGTCCTTCCGGCCGGCCTTTTTCTTTATTTGATGGTCGTGCCGAG
>CAZVJX010000042.1:0-5946 GCA_964627575.1 uncultured Candidatus Saccharibacteria bacterium | reverse complement strand
TCGCCGCGCAGGCAGCGCTTACGCTCGACGCTAGAGCCCTTACGCATGAGGCGGAGCAGCTCGCGCACTTTCTGCTGCCGTCGGTGCCGCTCTTCTACAGCTCGGAGCGAAATAGCTGCCTTACCCGCCTCGCGAAGCTCGTCATGAACGAGACGGCGCGCACGCCGGCATTCGCGAATGCCTTCCCGGAACTCAATCACAACGAAATGCAGGCATTCGATACCGATATGCCCGAAGGCCTCGAGCATCTGTTCCGCTTCGTCGTGCTGCGGGACGAGGGAGACGATGCGCGCATCACCCGCCGCATCGAGGCGTTCACGTCGCTCATGGAAGAGCGGGGGAGAATGGTGGAGCTCGTCGAGCTCTCGGGGTCCCGCAGCGAGATGCTCGCTTCCTGGTGGATCCGGGCGCTCCTTGCCGGGCGGCACCTCGCGGAGACGCGGGAGCTTAATCCTGATACTGCGCCCCTGGTGGAAGCCTTTAAAAAACTGCTATGAAGCATCTTGGATTCGACATCGGGGCGACGCATCTGCGCATCACCGAGCTGCGCGGGGAGGGCCTCGGCCCAGTCGTGCGGATCAATACTCCGCACGACCCCAACGAGGCCATTGATGCCTTCGTCGAACTCACGGCTGCGTTCGGCGCAGAGATAGAGACGGCGACCGGGGGCGTACCGGCAGTCGTCGGCGAGGATGGGTGTATCCGTAGCGCCACGAATCTTCCGCAGTGGAATGGGTTCCCGTTCGCCCGTGCGCTCTCCCAGCGGCTCGCTGCGACGGTACAGATCCGCAACGACGCGGAACTCGCCGGTCTCGGCGAAGCGGTCTCCGGGGCGGGGAAAGAGTCGCGCATAGTCGCGTACCTCGGTATCGGCACGGGGGTCGGCACGAGTCGCATCGTGGAGCAGGTCATCGAGCCAGGCTCGAGCGGCGGCGCAGAGCGCCTCGCCATCATCACGCGCGCCGACGGCGGCACCCTTGAGGAATTCATCGGCGGCCGCGCTCTCACGGATCGGTTCGGGGTCGTGCCCGAGAAGCTCGCGCGCGCGGCCTGGGATACGCTCACGCCTGCGCTCGCCGAAGGAGTGGCGAATGCCATCCGGCTCTGGCAGCCGGATATGGTCGTCCTCGGGGGCTCGCTTATGAACGAGGAGGACGGCTTCCGCATCGAAGACGTGGAGCAGGCGCTCCGGAAGCGCAGATCGAAGGAGCCGCTCCCGCCCGTGGTGCGCGCGGCGCTCGGGGATTCGTCGGGCCTCTATGGCGCGGCGGCCTGGGCGCGGTCATTTGAAAACGTCGCGTGAATGCCGTACTATCCGAAATACGGCTGCCCTGCAGCCGTTTGCCGATGTAGCTCAGTTGGTAGAGCGCATCCATGGTAAGGATGAGGTCGCCGGTTCAATCCCGGCCATCGGCTCCGCCGCAAAAAGACGCGCAAGCGTCTTTTTGCTTTTACGCGGAGCCGATGGCCGGGATTGCTCTCTCACCCTACCTTCACGAACTGCGCGCGAGAATCCGCGCATGCGAGACGCGGAAATCTTCCCCCTGCGTGGCGAGGCCCACCATCCCTGGCAGCTCTATGCCGGCGTCGTGCTCCTCGACGAGCACGGCCGGCTGCCGCTCCTGCGTGAGAGCGACGGGTGCCTGGCGCTCCCGCGGCAGACGCTCCTTACCAGCGAGAACTTCGTCAGCGCCATCCACCAGCTCGTGCTCGAGACGGCGAACGTGATCCCGACCCTCACCGGGTACCTCGGAAGCGTGACGAGCCGCTACATCCGATACGACAGCTCCACCATCGAGCGCACCATCCTGTACTTCGAAGCGCGCTTCCGGAGCGCCTATCGCGGCCGGTATACGGACCTACCAGCCTTCACTCCTTACGATGAACTCACCTGGGTATCGCTCGGCGAGGCGTTCGAACTCCTCGCGCAAGAACCGCACGGCGAGGAGACCATCATCGAACGCGCCGGCGTTGCACACCGCGTCTTCGCGGCATGACCGTATTCACTCCCGCTCGCCTCGCCGTGGGGGCGTTCACGCTCCTCTACATCATCGTGGGCGCCGTGTACCTCCTGCGCGAGCACAATCGCGAATTCATACTCTACCTCCTCATCCTCGTCGCGCTGCTCGCAGCCGGGTTCTATATCGCCGCCCGCTTCGAGCTACCCGCCTGGATGCTCTGGCTTCTGTCGGTGCTGGGCGCGCTGCACCTCGCGGGTGGCGGGCTCAAAGTGCACGGCGATGTGCTCTATAACCTCGTTCTCATCCCGATCAAGAACCCGACGGGGCTCACATTCTGGAAATACGACCAGCTCGTGCACCCGTACGGCGGGCTCATCGCGGCGTTCATCGCGTATGCGCTTTTCGCACGCTCATCGCGAGGCTCCCGGTTCTCTCTTGCTGCGGCTGCCTTCCTCATCGCGAATGGCGCGGGCGCGCTCAACGAGGTGGTTGAGTTCATCACGAAGATCGCTATTCCGTACACGGATGTGGGCGGCTACTACAACACCGCGCTCGACCTCACCTTCAATATGGTCGGCGCGTTCTTCGGAAGTCTCGCGGCAGCGGGGCTCATTCGGCGGAATCTTGATGACCGCGCGGTTTCGAGCTAGATTAGCCAGGTACCTCTTGATGGGGGTTCGCCACCTTAGCTCAGTTGGTAAGCTGCAGCGCTACGCGCTCAGCTTGCTGCCGGCACTCGCCTCGGGCAAACGCATCAGAATGCCTTTCCCGCTCGGCTCGCTTGGCAGTAGAGCGTGGTGGTGCGTTAAAATGTGCGTGTCTCAAATTCGCCACCTTAGCTCAGTTGGTAGAGCGTGTCACTCGTAACGACAAGGTCCCCGGTTCAATCCCGGGAGGTGGCTCCAAGCGGACGGCGCCGGAAACGGCGCCGTTTTGCTATACTCGCCGCATGAGCGAGGAGCGGTTGCGCGAGATAGAAGCGATGATGGCATCGCCCGACTTCTGGGCGGACAAAGACCGTGCGCAGGCGGCGGTGCGCGAGTACCAGGCCCTCAAAGAGGGCGGAGGCGACGACGGCATGGATGGAGGCGGGGCGACGCTCGCGGTCCTTGCGGGCGCCGGCGGCGACGACGCGGAGGATTTCGCTGCCATGCTGCGGCGCATGTACGAAGGCTACGCCGCGCAGAAGGGCTGGGGCGTGCGCGAGCTCCACGTGAACGAGAACGACCACGGCGGCTACCGTAATGTTCTGCTCGAGGTAGCGGGGAAGGGCGCGTACGGACGGTTGAAGCACGAGAACGGCGTGCATCGGCTGGTGCGCATTTCGCCATTCAACGCGAACGCGAAGCGCCAAACCAGCTTCGCGCTCGTGGAGGTGCTGCCGGTCCTTCCGCCAGGAGAGAAAATAGAGCTGAAAGAAGACGAGCTCGATCTCCAGTTCGCGAAGTCCGGCGGTGCGGGCGGCCAGAACGTCAACAAACGCGAGACGGCGGTCCGCATCACCCACGTGCCGACCGGCACCTCCGTCCACGTCTCCTCCGAGCGCAGCCAACAGGCCAATCGGGAGAAAGCGCTCGAGCTCCTGAAGAGCAAGCTCTACGCCAAGCAGAAGGAGCGCGAGGAGGCGGAAGCGAAGGGCCGCTCCGTCGCCGCGACGACTGAGAACGCCTGGGGCAGCCAGATGCGTTCCTACGTGCTCCATCCCTACAAGATGGTGAAGGATCATGTGACCGGGCACGAATCGCACGACCCGGAAGGGGTTCTCGAAGGCGAACTCGACGGGTTCATCGATGCCGCGGCCGCAGCGGACGCTGCCGCGTAGCTTATCCACATCGGGCGCCGTATCGCGCGGTTTCCCGGCGCGCGATTTCTTGGACGCACCCCAGCGCCTGGGGTACAATAGCCCCCGTACATGATCTACTTCGATAGCGTGACGAAGACGTATCGCGATGGGACTCCGGCGCTCGAGGATGTCACGATCAACATCGCCCCCAAGGAATTCGTCTCCATCGTCGGCCACTCGGGCGCAGGAAAGACCACCCTCCTTAAGATGCTCCTCGCCGAGGAGCGTCCCACCACCGGCTCCGTATTCTTCGAGTCCGTGGACGTGCATGCGCTGCCCACGTCGTCCCTGCACCACTACCGCCGCAAGATCGGCATGGTGTTCCAGGACTTCCGCCTCATTCCCAATAAGACGGCCTACGAGAACGTCGCGTTCGCCATGGAGGCGGCCGGCCGCACGGACGATGAGATCGCGAGCGACGTCCCGCACTTCCTCGACCTCGTGGATCTGGGCACCAAAGCCCACCATTTTCCCTCGCAGCTCTCGGGTGGCGAGCAGCAGCGCATCGCAATCGCGCGCGCCATCGTGAATGCGCCGGATGTCATCGTCGCCGACGAACCGACCGGCAACCTCGACCCAATCAATACCTACGAAATCATCGAGATCCTGAAGAAGATCAACGAGCTCGGCACCACGGTCGTCATCACCACGCACAACAAGGGCGTGGTGGATGCGCTCGGAAAGCGCGTCGTCACTATGGATCGCGGGCGCGTCGTGCGCGATGATCAGCGTGGGCACTACGTCCTGTAACTTTCAGCATCATGTGGACCTTCCTTAAGCGAGTGACAACCAGCGGAGCGACGAGCTTCTACCGGAGCGGCGCCGTATCTTTCGCTACGGTTCTCATCATGACCGTCACGCTCATCATCATCGGCTCCCTCGTCTTCCTCTCGGCCATCCTCACGAACACGCTGACGACCATCGAGAACAAGGTGGACGTGAACATCTACTTCACGACGACCGCCGCGGAGACCGACATCACGGCCTTGAAGACCAAGCTCGAAGCCCTTCCGCAGGTCGCCGAGGTGGCGTACACCACGCGCGACCAGGCACTTTCCGATTTCAAGGAGCGCCATGCGAACGACCAGCTCACGCTCCAGGCGCTCGCGGAGCTCGGCACCAACCCGCTCGAGGCCTCGCTCTCCGTAAAGGCCAAGGATCCGTCCGAATACGGCGCCATCGTGGACTGGCTCACCAGCAATAACTACGCCCCGGGCAACGGCTCCATCGTGGACCGCGTCAACTACTACCAGAACAAGAACGTCATTGACCGGCTCACGGCCGCGCTCCAGACCACGGAGCAGGTCGGCATCGTCATCGTGATCCTGTTCGCCTTGGCGTCCATCATCATCGCGCTCGCGACCATCCGGCTCGCCATCTACACCGCGCGCGATGAGATCGCGGTCATGCGGCTCGTCGGCGCCTCCAACATGTACATCCGCGGCCCGTTCATCGTCGCCGGCATCATCGCCGGAGGACTGGCGGCGCTCATCGCGCTCGTCCTCTTCTATCCGGCCACCTACTACGCAGGCAACGCGCTCGCGAACTGGCTGGGCGGCTTCAACCTCTTTACCTACTACCTCTCGCATTTCGCCTACCTCTTCCTCATCCTCGTAGGCGGGGGCGTGCTTCTGGGGGCGCTCGCGTCGTGGATCGGCGTGCGTCGGTATCTCAAAATCTAGTATGGCCACCGAAGGACACAAATACATCTTCGTCTTAGGCGGCGTGATGAGCGGTGTCGGCAAGGGCGTCGCCACCTCCTCGATGGGCCTCATCCTCAACCAGCGCGGCTACAAAGTGAATCTCGTGAAGGTGGACCCCTACCTCAACGTGGATGCGGGCACTATGAACCCGACCGAGCACGGCGAGGTCTTCGTCCTCAACTCGGGTCTCGAGACCGATCAGGACATGGGCAATTACGAGCGCTTCCTGGGGAAGGACCTCGGCCCCGAGGACTACATGACCTCCGGCATGGTGTACCAGACGGTCATCGAGCGCGAGCGAGCGCTCGAGTACGGCGGCAAGTGCGTCGAGGCGGTCCCGCATGTGCGGGACGAGATCCTGCGCCGCATCGAGGAGGCGGCCGCCAACTATGGCAGTGGCGTCTCTGTCGTCGAGATCGGCTGGACCCTCGGCGAGTTT
>CAZVJX010000041.1:0-6188 GCA_964627575.1 uncultured Candidatus Saccharibacteria bacterium | reverse complement strand
GCCCGGGCTCGCGTTCGAGGAGCGCCGTGATGCGGCCGCGGAGTTCCGGCGGAATGGACTGCGTATCCTCCCGGAGCAGCTCGGCTTCCGAGAGCGCGGCTTCAAGGAGCGGCACAAGATTCTTCGCGTGCTCGCGCTTAGCGAGCGCCGGGAAGACGCCGCCGTATTCGCGGTGTATTTCTATCTGCGAGAGAAGCGCGTTGCCGAGTATCCCGATGCGGGCGCCCGTTTCGTCGCCCGAGGCATCGAGCACCGCGACCGCGGTCTCATCGCACGAAGTCTCAATCGCTAGCAGTTTCATTTTTTGGGACCGGCGTCCAGGGTAGGGGCATACCCCACGGGACGAAGAATGCGCACGAATAGGGATGGCCATTGCCTCCGTATTTCTGCGCGATAGGCAGGAGGTCGAGCGTGCCGTCGCCGCGCATCGAGACCGCAAGGCCTTCGGTCTTGATCTGCACGACGAGACCGAGGGGACCCTGCTTCTTTGCGAGGGCGTTCCCGAGCGCCGAGACCATCGGCTTCATGGGGTGCGTCTGGCCCACGTAGATCTGGTAGCCTTCGAAGTTGACCAGCTTGGCGCGCTCGCCCGCTTGAGCGATAAGGAGATCGAAATATTCGCGGAATGCGCGCGCTTTGGCGAGGAGCGCCGCCGCCTTCGCCGGATCATCAAGATCGCGGGCGACCTCATCCCAGAACTCGAAGGTGAACGGCTGCACCGCTAGGTACGCCAGCACCGCCTTCGTGTCGGGAAGCGCGAAGCGGAAGAGGTCATCGTCCTCGATGATCGAGAGCAGCTGCGGGACGGGCGCCGCGGGATGGAAATAGCCCCAGGCGACGGTCGCGCCGGAGCGATCCGCATCATAGACATACCTCGGCATGCTGCGCACGATCTCCTCTACGCCCTCATGGTGATCGAGCACCGTCAGGGAGTTCGCGGCCTCTTTCATGGCGTTCATGCGCTCCTGGTCGAAGCAGAAGTCTATGCAGTAGACGTCCGCCCCGGAAAGATCCTCGGGGACCGGATCGCCGTAGCCCATGGCGCGGTACTCGGCCGCGTCGCCGAATCTCTTCCAGGCAGCGTAGGCGCCTCCGAATCCATCGGGGCAATTGGCGTGATAGAGGATGACCGTACGTTCCATAGATAGGTTATAGCGCAGGGAATGGGGAGATGCGAGCGCCGCGGCCTAGTGGCCGCGGCGGGTGCGTTCATGACGGCTGGGCCGGCACATGAACACGACGATGAGCGCACCGATCATGAGAGCCATTCCCCACATGATCGTCGCGGTCGAGAGCGCGCCGTCCTGATTGAGCAGGGGCGAAAGCAGGCGTTCGAGCATCACCGTATCCTCCTAGCTTCAATGCTAGCACCGGGCGTTCGACGCGCCGGAGTTATGCACTCCGCACCTCGCTCGAGAACATGCCGCTTTGGTACGAGTCGATCATGCCCTTGCTCGGCGCGAAGATAGGGGACGGAAGCTCGTCGAGGCCGTACCATTTCCAGTTACGGGATTTCTCAGGCTCGGGATTGCCGGGCTCGCCGCGTTCGCACTCCATGAGGAAGCCGAGGTTCACATAGTGCTTGCCGTAGACCACTTCGTTGTTGAGCGCGAAGACTTTCACGAAGGTGAGATCGGTGAGGCCGGTCTCCTCCCGTACCTCGTCGCGCGCGGTCTCTTCGAACGACTTCCCGTACTCCATATGGCCGCCTGGAATCTGATACGTACCGGCACCATGGCTGCGCAGGCGCTCGCCGAGAAGTATCTTCCCGTCCTTATTGCGGATGATAACGCCTACGGCGACCAGGGGGCGCTGCGTGGCTTCTTCGGACATGCGGTAAGTATAGCAACACCGTTCTCGGGAACCACGGAGCGATGGGGTGTGGCTTTCGAGCCCTCTGCTCGTCTCAGCGTGTTACATCACGAAAAGCGGCCCCCGGCCGCTTTTCGTGAATCACTGTGGACGATAGAGGACTCGAACCTCTGACCCTTCCCACGTCAAGGGAATGCTCTACCAACTGAGCTAATCGTCCGGATGTATCGCACAATACCCCGACTTGCCCTAGTATTCAACTATGGAAATCATCCGGCTTACCGACCGCAATTTCGCGGAGACGGTAAAGAAAGCGGCGGCTGTACTGAAGCAGGGAGGCGTCGTGCTCTATCCCACCGACACGCTCTACGGACTTGCCGTGGATGCGCGCAGCGTTCCGGCGCTCGAACGCCTGCGGACCCTCAAAGGACGGGAGCGCAAGAAGCCCATTTCGATCGTAGTGCCGGAGGTAGCGCACATCGAGGCGTATGCCGAGCTCGAGGCTTCGCCGCGCTACTACGCAAAGCGGTTCCTGCCCGGGGCGCTCACGCTCGTGCTGACGGGAAAGGAAGGGGCGCTTCCGAAGGAGCTGATGCTGAACGGCACGGTCGGCGTGCGGGTGCCCAGCGACCGTTTCGCTCTTGCGTTTGCAGATGCGTTCGGCGGCCCGATCACCGCGACCTCCGCCAACCGCGCCGGCCTTCCGACCTTCCCCGAGCCGCGGGCGATCCTTCAGCAGTTCGGGTCGCTCGCCCAGGAGCTCGTCCTCATCGTGGACGACGGGCCGCGTGAAGCGGCGCCGGGTTCGACCGTGCTCGCGTTCCGTGATGGCGACGCGCATGTCCTGCGCGAGGGCGCGCTCTCGCGGCGACAGCTCGGATTGTAATGTGACCCCACGGGGAATCGAACCCCGATTTACGCCGTGAAAGGGCGCTGTCCTAGCCGTTAGACGATGGGGCCGTCTTTCGCTCTGTAGAAGCGCGACGACCACCGCACCATACCATTTCGCGACCGTTTCGTCTCGCGCGTGCGTTCAGCGAAACTTCGCTATCGAGTGCTACCATTCATGCATGAGAAAAATCATCGTCCTGTCGTTCATCACCCTCGACGGCGTCATGCAGGCGCCCGGCGGGCCAGAAGAAGATACCTCGAGCGGTTTTACCTATGGCGGCTGGACCGTTCCGTTTTTTGACGAGCAGAGCGGCGCGCTGATGGGCGAACAGATGGGCCACCCGTACGACCTCCTCCTTGGGCGGAAAACCTACGATATTTTCAGCGGGTACTGGCCGCAGCACACCGATAACCCGATCGGAGAGGCGTTCGGCAAGGCGACGAAATACGTGGCCTCGACCACGCTCCTCGAACCGACGTGGGAGAACACCGTAATCCTCAAAGACGACGTAGTCGGTGAACTACGGAAGCTGAAGGTGTCGGATGGGCCCGAGCTTCAGGTGCACGGGAGCGGCAATTTCATCCAGACCCTCCTTAAACACGATCTCGTGGACGAGTTGTGGCTGAAGACATACCCGATAACCCTCGGCACGGGAAAGCGCCTTTTCGAAGAGGGTACGATGCCTGCCGCGTTCACGCTCGAGAAATGCGTCACCACTCCTTCTGGTGTGATTTTCGCAAACTACCAGCGTGCGGGAGACGTGAAGACGGGCTCGTTCTAATTCGTCGGTCACCCGGAATCGCTCGTGCGAGTTATACGGTACATACCAACCTGGCTATACCAACTATGCGCTGGAATCCCTTTCTAAATGCCGGCATCGCCGCTGCCTACGTGTGGGGCGTCGTGCTGCTGATCCAATTCATCAGCTCCTTCCGGGCAAACACGCCCGACACCTTGCTCGATTCGGTGAGCGCGCTTTCGCTCCTGGTGTTTTCGGCGGCCCTGATGGGATTCCTCTTCTTCTACCGGCCCGTCACGCTGATGCTCGAGGATAAGAAAGAGGAAGCCGCTGCGTACTTTCTCAAGACCCTGGGAACCTTCGGCGCGATCCTGCTCGCGGTCATCGTCGCGCTTACGGTGCTGTACCGATAGCGCTAGTGCACGGCGGTGAGCGTCGGATCGAGCTTCTCGGTGCGCGGCGCCGGAGCCTTGAGGAAGAAGGCGGAAACGACGCCGAGCACCATCACGCAGGCGGCGATGAGGAAGACCTCGCCGTAGGCCTCCACCTGCGCCTTCAGGATGACGAGGAGCTGGGCCGTCTGCAGCAGGTGCGGATCGCGGATGACCGCATCCTGGCCGAGGCGCATGACGTTCGATTCGATATCGTTGTTGAGGATGGTGCCGAAGAACGCGATACCGACTGCGCCTGCGATATTGCGGACGAGGTTGAGCACCGCCGAGGAGATGCCGACCTCGCTCGCGGGGACGGAGTTCGTGACGGCCGCAGTCATCGGCGCCATGCCGAGGCCGAGGCCGAACGCGAAGAGGACGAGCGGGAGCGTGAGGTCGAGCTGCGTCGTCTTTACGTCAAGGCCGGAGAAGAGATAGATGCCGAATGAGGCGAGCGCCATGCCGACCGCGACCAGTATCGGGAGCGGAACGACTTTCGAGAGCCGGCCGCCCAAGGGCGCGGAAATGAGCATGGTGAGGGCCATTGGTACGAATAGGAGACCCGTCTGGGTCGCATCGAAGCCCAGGTAGGTCTGGGCGAAGACCGGGAGGAGGAACATGGCGCCCATCATGCCGCCGAAGGATACGAACGAGACGATGAGCACGTTCGTGAAGACTGGATTCTTGAAGAGCTTCAGGTCCACCACGGGGTCCGGTTCCTTGCGCTCCACCGCGATGAAGATGGCGGAGAAGACGGCGGTCACGATGTAGGAAACGACGCTCGCGATGGAAAGCCAACCCCAGTCGCTTCCGCGGTCGAGCACGAGAACGAGCGCGGAAAGCGCGATGCCGAGCGCGGTCGCGCCCTTGTAGTCGAAGCCCGGCGCGCGATCGAGCGGCTTGTCGTGCGGCAGGAACCAGAGCGTCATGAAGATGCCGAGGACGCCGATCGGGAGGTTGATATAGAAGAGCCAGCGCCAAGAGAAGTTATCAATGAGGGGGCCGCCGATCAGCGGGCCGAGCACCGCGGACACGGCGAACGACGCCGACCAGATGCCGAGCGCTTGGGTGCGCTGATCCGGGTCCTCGAAGGTGCGCGCGATGAGCGCCATGGCGGTGGGGTAGATGGCCGCGCCCACGAGCCCCTGGAGCACGCGGAAGAACACCATCGAGGCGAGGTTCCAGGACGCGCCGGCAAGCCCCGAAATGATGGTGAATGCAACGAAGCTCCAGAGGTAGATGAGACGGTTGCCCACCTTGTCGCCGAGCTTGCCGAACACGGGCACGAAGACCGCGTTCGAGATAATGTACGCGGTCGCGATCCACGCGGCGCTCGAGACCGTGATCTTGAAATCGCTGATCATCCCGGGCAGCCCCAGGTTCACGACCGTACGGTCCAGCCCGATGAGGAGCGTACCGACCATCACGGTCGCGAGCACGAACCACGGGGAGTGATGCGGCTGTATGCGCGGGGAACGGAGCGCCATGTGCTTATTTCACGTACACCGTCATCTTCGCGGACATGCCGCTCTTCAGTTCAGGATACGTAGCGGCGTCGAAGCGCGTATAGACGTCGAACTTCTTGGTCGGGCGCTTATCGGAGATGGAGAAGGCGATGCCGGCGTCGCTTGAGACCGGTGCGACTTCGTCCACGACGCCCTCGTATTTCTTGCCGGGGAAGGCGTCTACGGTGAAGACGACGCGGTCGCCTGCGGCGAGGCGCGAGAGGCCCTTGGTCTCCTCGAGCGTGCCGACCACGCGCATGCGCGCATCGTCCACGACCGAGACGACGTTCTGGCCCGGCATGAAGTAGGTGCCGATAGCGAGCGCATCGCCCGCGATAAGGCCGCCCTCTTTCGCGAAAAGGGTCTCGGTGCCGACCTGCGCGATGGGCGCGTTCGCGGGGACGCGATCGCCTTCCTTCACGTAGAGCGCATTCAGCGGGCCGCCGGTCGAGGGCGCGATGGTGGCGACCGGCGCCGTGAGGACGGAGTCCTCGATGGCGACCTTGGTACGGGATTCATACCAGAATAGGAATGCGGCAAGCGCACTGAAGATGATGACGGCAGCGGCGATGCTCCGCACCCAGGGGCGGGCAAGCAGGGAAGGTTTCTTCTCGGTGGATTCGATGGTGTCGGACATAGAGGGTTCGTTACTGGACTGCTACTTCGTCGCCTGCAGAAAGTCCCGCGACGATCTCGGTGTTGAGGTTATCGTGGATGCCGGTGGTGACCGGCTGCTCGACGCCGCCGTGCGCGGTCTTCATGCGCACGGAGCGCTTTCCGTTCTGGGTGATAAGGGCGCCGTTCGGGAC
>CAZVJX010000040.1:0-6246 GCA_964627575.1 uncultured Candidatus Saccharibacteria bacterium | reverse complement strand
ACGAGGGGTACGATGCGCTTTACCCGCAGCCCTACCTCGGCGGTCCGATCGAGATGCCGGAGGGAGGCGCGCTCATCAAGGATGTCCCGCTCGATCCCACCGAGTTCGACTGGAACGAGCAGGAGAAGTACCGTCGCGGCCTCTACCGCTTCTTCAGCAAGTGGGATCGTCCGCTGGCGTACCTTTCGCTCACCTTCGGTATTATCGGAGCCGCCGCCGCCGTCATTTCTGTCTTCGTGAATCCGTCCCCACTCAACTGGCTCCTGCTTGCCGTCTATGCGCTCGTGCTCTTCACGTGGTGCGCGGGCCTCGGACCCCGCATCTGGGGTCAGCTCATTGACGCGGCCGGCCGGCCGCTCCAGTTCGCGGTCATCCGCGCCAAGCCTGCCGCGACCTCGGCATTCGGGCCGCACACGACCGCCGATCATCTGGGCCGCTACTACCTCCTCCTCCCGCCGGGCAACGACTTCGATGTCTCGGTTGAGGTTCCGACCGGCAATGGCCAGTACCGCCCGGTTTACCAGGCTCGGATGCGCACCCAGAACGGCTACCTGAACCGTATCGTACGGGTGCCCTAAGGGAAGCGCTGCATTCAGTAAATCTACCAGCCTGCCGTGAGAGGGTGGGACGCCATGAACGAATCACTCTATGGAACTCAAGAATAAGTACGCCATCCTTGCCGGCATCCTGCTCGCCATGCTCCTTGCGGCGATGGACCAGACGATCGTTTCGACCGCGCTACCGCAGATCGTCCGGGATCTCAATGGCCTCGAGCATCTCTCCTGGGTCTTCACGGCGTATATGCTCGCGAGTACGGTCATCACGCCTATTTACGGAAAGCTCTCGGACCTCTTCGGGCGCCGCTCCCTCTACATCGCGGCCATCATCGTCTTTCTGATCGGCTCGATACTCTCCGGCGCCGCCCATTCGATGTTCCAGCTCATCATGTTCCGAGGGCTGCAGGGCATCGGCGGCGGCGCTATCATGGTGACGTCCATCGCGCTCATTGCGGACGTGTTTCCGCCGGCCGAGCGTGGTCGCTGGCAGGGCGTTATCGGCGCCGCATTCGGCATCGCGTCCGTCATTGGTCCCTTGCTCGGCGGCTGGATCACCGACCACGTCTCTTGGCGGTGGGTCTTTTATGTAAATATCCCGCTCGCCGTCATCGCCATCATCGTGCTGCTTGCAAGCCTTCCGAAGACCGCGCGGCATCACGACAATGCGAAGATCGATTACCTCGGGGCGCTTCTCATGGTGACGACGCTGGTGCCGTTCCTGCTCGCGGTCGTCTGGGGCGGCAGCACCTATCCGTGGGGAAGCCCGGCGATTCTCACGCTGTTCGGGTTCAGCTTCATTTCCTTGTTTTTCTTCATTTGGCGCGAGGAGAGCATCGCGCAGCCCATCCTTTCGCTACGCTTGTTCGGGTCGCGCGTCTTCGCACTTTCGGTCCTCATCACTTTCCTTACCGCCTCCGGCATGTTCGGAGCCATCGCCTACCTGCCGCTCTTCGCGCAGACGGTGCTTCATTCTTCGGCGACGAACGCCGGCCTTGCACTCACTCCGATGATGCTCGGGCTCGTCGTTGCGTCGGCTGGAAGCGGACAGCTCATCTCCCGGACCGGAAAGTACCGCGGGCTCGTCATCGGAGCGCTCGCGCTCGCGAGCATTGCGATGTTCCTCTTCGCGACTATTAGCACGACGACCACGACCTGGACCCTTGCGGCACGCATGGTGCTGCTCGGGCTCGGGCTCGGACCGACCATGTCCACGTTCACGCTCCTCGTGCAGAGTTCATTCGATCCGCGCCGCATGGGGGAGGTCACGGCGGCAACGACCATGTTCCGCTCCATCGGCGGCACCGTGGGCACCGCCGTCATGGGCGGCATCATGAATGCGGGACTCGCGGCGGGGGCTGTCGCGGGCTTGGGGCAGGCGGAAGCCTTCACGCACGCGGTGAATCGAGTCTTCTTCCTCGGCAGCTTCGCCATCCTCGCCGCTTTCATCCTTTCGTTCTTCATCCCGCAGATCGCGTTACGGAAAACGAACCGCCCGGCTGCGCAGGAAGTCGGGCTCGAGATGGGCGAGACCTTCGCCGAACAGCATTCGCGCTTCGAGGACGAGGAGGCCAGGCCTCCGGTACACTAGGGGAGTGGCGTATACGGTCTATCTTCTCTCCTGCGCCGACGGGACGCTCTACACCGGCGTCACCACGGATATCGAACGGCGTGTTGCGGAGCATAACGGATCAGCGAAGGGCGCTGCATACACAAAGGCGCGGCGGCCGGTGAAGCTCATGTATACCGAAGAAGCGCCGAGCCGAAGCGTGGCCCAGAAGCGGGAGTATGAACTGCGCCACGTTCCGCGCATCGAGAAACTCGCGCTCGCGCGTGCATGGAGCAAGCGTACGAAATGAATCGCGTGATTACGCGAGCGCAGGTTTCCGCATGAAGACGAGGCTACCGCTCACGAGCGCGCAGGCGCCGAGTCCAGCCATGGCGACCACGAGCCAGCTGGGCGCTGCCACGAACGCAAGCACCCCGAGCGCGATATAGAACGGAATGGCGGTCGCCAGATGGAACCAGAGGAGCGAGGTCCGCGCGACGCGTCCACCGGCCTGGACGCGCAGCTCGATGGCGCAGAACGCGACCAAGAGCGCGAAGAATGCATCGCGGTAGCCGGGGAAAGCGGGCATGAAAGCGACGGCCGCGATGCAGCCAGCGGCTCCTAAGACGAGGATGAGGGCCGCGGCACTGGCAAGCGAGCGCAGGAGGGAGCGGAACGGGGTCATGCTCCTACTATAGCGCGGCCGTGCTAGACTGCGGGCAGACCAGTCCAGGGGAGAGATCATCGTGGCCATCACACCGTTCTGGGGCTTCCTGCTCGCGAAGCTCCTCGTCGCCGTTCTCGCATTCGCCGTGGCCGGGCATCTGCTCGCGCTGCGGGCCGTCGGCAAGAAGCTCGCGATCTTTCGGGTCACGGGCGGGGAGGGAACTCTCGAGTATCAACGGGCGCTCGACGACAAGCGGAGCAAGTGGTCCTGCCTGACGGCGAACCTCCTGCTGGCGCTCTTCGTGGTCGAGGTGCTCGTACGCTCTCGGCTCGCGGGCCGGTACTCGCCGCTCTTCTTCGTGCATCTGCCGGCCGCGGCGGCGTTCCTCGTCCTCGTCCTCGCGCTCCGTTTCCTTCCCGGGCACCGCAGCCGTCGCTTCCATCGCGCCGCCGGCTGGACCGCGCTCGCGCTGTTCCTGTTCGCGTTCGTGACGGGCGGCATCATGCTGATCCAGCTCTAGTCCCAAGGACCTGCTCTCCGGAGCGGGTCCTTTTTTGCTACTCGACCTCGCCCAGGTAGGGAAGCGCGAAGAGCTTCCTCATCGTCCGTCCCTTGAAGCGCTGGGAGGCATGCTTCGCCTGCGATGCCGAGGTGCCGTACTCCTTGTGCTCTGCTCCCTTGGCTTCCGGCGCGATGGCCTGCATAGAGGAGGCGAGGTAGACCGTATGCTTACCGTATCGCTCGGCGAGCCGGTCGATGCGCTCAAAGATGCGCGCAACGCCCGCGACCCTGCCGGGGTCCGTGAAGAGGTCCGGCTGTTGCGGCCCATGCTCCGTGAGGTCCGCGAGCGTGACGCCCGTGGCGCGGTACGTCTCATCCGGTCGCATGAGTTTCGGTACGTACCCCTCGATGACGGCGATAAGGTCGGACGGAAAGTTGGTGGGCCGCTCGAGTTTCAGCTCGCAGACGCGGTAGCGGAACGTGCGCTCGGTCTTAAGGAAGAAGGAGACGCGCTTCGGCGACAGCTCGAAGCGGCGCGCCTTGGCGCAGGCGTTCTCGACGTTCTTCGAGAGCTGCGCGAGGAGATATGCCGGGTCCTTCGAAGCCGGGCGGAAGGTGCGCGTGCGCTGGATGGATTGGTAGCTCTCCTTGGCCTCGAGTACGAGCTCATGCACGAGCTCGCCATTGAGTTCGCGCCAGACATCCACCAGCGGCGCGGTCATGCGGTCGCGCACCCAGCCCTCGGGTTTCTTGGCATAGTCGAGCGCGGTCTTCACCCCGAAGGTATTCAAATAGCGCGTCGTGTTCGGACCGATGCCCCAAACCTTGCCGATAGGGGTGTCCGCGAGGTACGGGTCCTTCTCCGAGAGGCTGATGGCGGTGAAACCGTTCGGCTTCCGGTATTTCGAGCCGACCTTGGCGAGCACCTTCGTGGGGGCGAGGCCGACGCCGAAGGTGATGTTGAGCTCGCGGGTGAGGTCCGCCTGGATGGCGCGGGCGATGTCTTCGTACGACTTATGGAATTTCCGGCGCAGGCCGGTGAGCTCGCCGAAGCACTCATCAATGCCGTATTCCTCCACGATGGAGGTGTAGCGGCGCATGATGGCGTACATGCGCTGCGAATAGAGTCCGTAGGTCTCGTAATCCGACTCGATGACGACGAGCTCCGGGCAGATGCGCTTCGCCTCCGCCAGAGACACGCCGCGGGTAACGCCGCGGGCTTTCGCCTCGTAGGTGGCGGCGGAGACGATGCCGCGTTCGGCCCCGGTCGCGACCGGCTTGCCCTTCAGCGCGGGATTCTTCGCGACCTCGCAGGCAGCGAAGAAGGAATCTCCGTCCACGTGGATGATGGCGCGGGGATAGTAGTAGTTCTTCTCCCATCCGACTTCAGTTGGCATATGCGTGATTCGCTCGGGGGAGCGCTGCAAAAGGCACGGCGTAATTTTCTGCTGAAAATTCGCCTCGCTCTCGCGCCGTCGCGCTGCGAGAGTCCTTTTGCAGCGCACCCCGCTCGCTCATAGTTAGTATTTTCTGACCACTCCCGTAACGACCGCTTCGATGTTCAGGGCACCTTTCGGGTAGATGGGTTTGAACGCCGCGTTCGCGGGCTCGAGGTAGTAGCGTTCGCCCGACTTGCGCAGGTACTTCATCGTGTACTCGCCGTCGACCGAGGCGATGACGATCTGTCCGGGCTTATAGGCAGTGCGGCGTTCGACGATAACGAGATCACCCGGGCAGATGCCCGCGTCCAGCATGCTCTCGCCCTTCACCTTGAGAATGTAGCTGTTCTCCTTGTTGGGCGTCAGGAACTCGTCGAAATCCATGACGTCGAGCAGCTCCTCTTCGGCAGGGGAGGGGAAGCCGGCCTCGACGAGGCCGAGGAGCGGGATGCCCATGAGCGTGCGGCCCGGCGAGAGCTTGCCGGTCCGGTCCTTCTTGAGGACGCCTTCGTCGACGAGACGGTTGAGGAGCTTGTAGACAGAGTTCTTCGAAGCGAGTCCGGTCGCCTCCATGATCTCCTGGTAGCCGGGCATGCGCTTGTGCCGCTGCCAGAACCCGACGATCTTCCGCTTGTAGGTCTCGTACATGCTCTCCATGGTAGGTGAACTACAGTTCACCGTCAATACGCTACGCCGAGGATAGTGAATTTTCCCCGTACCGGCGGGCCCTTAGGACTCGCGGTTCCGGGCGGCGGCGCGGTGCCGGACGTAGAGAGAGATGCCGTAGACGGCGGCAGCGACGAGGAGCGCCGCGCCGACGCTTTCGGTGGTCAGGCGCGCGTTGTCCTGCCAGGCGACGCCGAGGAAGTAGCCGGCACCGAGGTAGGCGAAGCAGCAGAGCGCGTCGCCGAGGAGGCCGAAGACGAAGAAGGTGAGGAGCGGCATCTGCGAAAGGCCCGCGAGCGCATTCACTGCGGTGCTCGCGAGGCCGACAAGGCGGGAGACGAATACGGTGCCGCGCGGGTAGCGCGCCATGTACGCTTCGACGCGTCCGGCGATCGGATTGCGTTCTACGAAGCGGCGGTAGCTGCCGCGCCGACCCCAGTGGCGGGAGGCGAGGAAGACGATGAGATCGCTCGCGATGCTTGCGAGCGCGGCGACGATGAGGCAGGTGAAAAAATCGAGCGCGGTCGTGCGTGCAAGGGCGCCTACGGCGACGAGGAGAATGCCGATGGGAAGGAGACTCGCCGCCTCGCCGGCCGCGACGATGAGAAAGAGCGCGACATAGCCGTACCGAAGGACGTAGGAGATCTCGATGGCGGTCGTGGGGAGGGTCATGGGTGCACTACGCTACCGACGCAGCCGTGAGCGCGATGTGAACCATGGCTAGATGCGACCCTGGGCGTCGTAGTGCTCGCGGATGGCTTTGCCCGGCCAGCGATAATAGAGCGTTGGGATAAGGAGGAGCGTCAGGAGGAGGGAGAAGGCGAGGCCGAACATGATGAGGTAGACGACGTTGATGGCGCTGTAGGCGCC
>CAZVJX010000039.1:0-6451 GCA_964627575.1 uncultured Candidatus Saccharibacteria bacterium | reverse complement strand
GCGGGCGATCTCTGGGAGCATGCCTTTATGGTGGATTCCCTCCCGGCGCAGAAGGCGACCTACGTCGCGGCCTTCCTTGATACCGTGGCCTGGGGGCGCGTGGGTGCGCGCATGGCCTAGCGCGAGGGGCGAAGCGGTGCGGAATCATGAACGCGGGGCCTGCCCCGCGTTCATCGTTGCGTCATGAACCACGCTTCATACTTATCGCTACCGCTCCCGGCAGCTCCATGGAAACCACCGCAGAGCCTATCGTCGAGAATCGCGAGCGGTTCTTCAGGCGCATTGCAGACCGGTGGGGCGAAGGAAGCGGGGCCTATCTGCTCATCCTTGCAGCGTACGATGCAGCCAAAGAAGCGCTGCGAGGCATCGAGCGAGAAGAAGGCGTCCGGTTCTTTGAGCATGCGCGTGGCGTAGCGCTCATTCTTCTCGACGTGCTTGGCACCGAGGACCCGGGCGCGGTGTGCCTCGCGCTCCTCCACGATGTCATCGAGGAGAATCCTGGTGCATGGTCGGTAGACCGCGTCCGGCGGGAATTCGGGGACCGCCTCGCGGATCAGCTGGCGTTCATTACCAAGCCTCCCGCAGCGGACGCGCTGACCGCCGTCGGGCTCGCTTACCACGCGAGCTTCTGGTACGCCTCGCGCCGCGTCGCGACCGTGAAGCTCGCCGACCGCTACCACAATCTCCTCACCCTGCGCTTCTGCTCGCTCGCCAAGCAGCTCCGGAAGCGCGACGAGACGCGCGTCCACTACCTCCCGCTCGCGAAGTACTGGGGCGTGCTCGCACGCGAGATGGAACTCGAGCTCGAGAAGCCGCCGGAGCTCCGGCTCACGGGCGCCGACTAGCGTATGGAGAGGGTCGTCCCGTCGCTGGCGAAGGTGATCGTGCCGCGGTCCTCGGTCGAGAGGATGGCGGCGCCTTCCTGCCGGATGCGCGCGAGCGTTTCCGGATTCGGGTGGCCGTACGGATTCCCCTTCCCCGCCGAGATGACGACGTACTGCGGATGGACCGCGGATAGCCAGAGGCTGTCGGTCGAGTACCGCGATCCGTGGTGCCCGGCCTTCAGCACCGTGCTCGGCAGTTCCCCATCCGTGCCGTCGAGGCCGACCAGGTAATCCTCGTACGGACTCGGCAGATCCCCCGTTAGCATGAACGATGTGGAACCGTATACGACATGGAGCACGACGGACCCGTCATTGGTGACCGTCTGCGATGATTCGTCGCGATCGGGAAACAGCACGTCCGCGTACGCGCCGCCGCCGAGTTCGATGCGCATGCCGCGCCGGGCGATGCGGTGCGTGAGTCCGGGTTCGGCCGCGACATCATCCGCGACATGGCGCGAGACCGTCGTCGCGTCCGGAATGCCCGGCTCGAGGAAGTTGGCGACCTGGTATCGCTCGAGCACATCTCCAAGACCGCTGATATGGTCCTTGTCTGGGTGGGTCTCCACCGCAAGATCAATGCGCCGCTCCCAGGGCGGCAGTACGCTCGAGAGCTCGCGCAGGACCGAGCGGTCCGGGCCGCCATCCACGAGCATCGTCGCGCCCCCCGGACCCCGGATGAGGATACTGTCACCCTGCCCCACATTCAGAAACGACACGGATAGATGCGGTGCGGCAGGCGTAAGCACGGCGTGCCAAATGACGATATTGGCCACTGCCGCGGCAAGTATAAGGGCGAGGCACCAGCCCGTCTCTACCGATGCTTCCCCGAAGCGCATGACGTTAGTATACGGACGGTCAGTGCGCTTTTTACCAGCTTGTGTACACTTGAACGTACCATGCTAATCCGCCGCTTATGGAATAAGGCAACCGCCCCGTTCCAGTTGCTCTACTGGCAGATTACGCTTCCTGAGGCCGAAGGGGCGAAGCTCCTCATCGAGCATGAGGACCGCTTTCTCTTGATACGCGAAACGTTCGGTCAAAAGCACTGGACGTTCCCGGGCGGCCGGATGAAGCGGTATGAAACCCCGGAAGAGACCGCGCGCCGCAAGTCCATCGAAGAAGTCGGCCTCGCCATCCGCAACTTTACGTACCTCGGTTCCTATTTTCATACGCGTCAATATAAGAAAGATGCCATCTGCGTGTACTTCGCGAAGGTCCGCTCGGCCGCGCACGCGGTGAATGCTTCCGATATCGCGGAGTCGGACTGGTTCACGCTTGAAGAGATCGCGCAGCTCTCGCCGCGCTCCGAGTCCGTAGACGACGTGCTCGAGCTCTATCGCCGCCACACCGGCCTCTAATTTTACGTAAGGCCAAAGATTCCGCGCGGCCGGTACTGCAGCGCTTCCATGATGTGCGCCGACTCGACCGTATCGCTTCCGGCGAGGTCGGCGATGGTGCGTGCCACACGCATGACGCGGTGGAACGCGCGCGGCGACAGGTCGAGGCGGGTCGCGGCGGAGAGCAGTGTGCTGCGCGCTTCATCCGTGAAACCGCTCCCCGCTTCGAGCGCCCTCCCTGAAAGCGTCGCGTTGGCAGCATTCGGATCCTCGGTGCGTACGCGGGCGCGCTGTCGCGCCGCTTCCACGCGGGTACGTACTGTGCTCGATGGCTCGCTTTGCGGCAGGGCCGCGAGTGTTTCGTGTGGGATGTGCGGCACTTCGATCCACAGATCGAGACGGTCGGCGATGGGCCGAGAGATCTTGCGCGCTTGCTTCGCGGCTTGGCGGACTGCGACCTGGGCATCGGTCGAAAGCGTGTCGGCCGGGTTCATGGCGGCAACGACCATGCAGTCGGCCGGGAAGGTCACCGTCGCGCGGGCGCGCGATACCGTCACCACCCGATCCTCGAGCGGCTGGCGCAGCGCTTCGAGCGTCCGCGCGTCGAACTCGGCGAACTCGTCGAGGAAGAGTACGCCCTTGTGCGCGAGCGTTACCTCCCCGGCTTTCGGATAGGCGCCGCCACCAACCATCGCGGTATAGGACACGGTATGGTGCGGCGAGCGGAAGGGCGGCTCGTAGAGTGCGCCGGTCGCGAGCGTTCCGGCGGTCGAATGGATCGCCGTCACATCGAGCACTTCGTCGGGCGACAGCGCCGGGAGAATGCCGGGGAGCGCACGGGCGAGCATGGTCTTTCCCGTCCCCGGCGGTCCGTAGAGAACAAGGTTGTGCCGTCCGGCCGCGGCGATCTCAAGCGCACGCTTGGCGCTCTCCTGTCCTTTGATGTCACCGAGGTCAACGAGCGTTCGCGGCGCTTCTCGTACGCCGCTTCGTGCTGTGGGCGAAAGCGGCTTCGTCCCGGTCAAATGCGCGACGAGTTCCGCGAGCGTTTGTGGCGCGTACACCGTGACGCCCTGCGCGAGCAGCGCTTCGTCGGCGTTCCCCGGCGGCACGACGACCGTCGTGAATCCGGCGCGCTTCGCGGCGACCACCTGCGGTAGCACGCCGCGCACGGCACGGAGCGTCCCGTCGAGCGCGAGCTCGCCTGCAAAGAGGGTCGGTGTTCCCGGCAGCTTAAGTTCGCCGCCGGCCGCGAGATAGCAGAGCGCGAGCGGCACGTCGTAGTGCGAACCTTCTTTCTTGAGATCGGCCGGCGAGAGCGAGAGCACGATGCGGCGATTCTCCGCCTTCGGCGACTTGAAGCCGCTATGGCGGATCGCGGCGGCGATGCGATCGCGCGCCTCTTCGACGGACTTGTCGGGCAGGCCCACGATCGAGAACGAATGCAGGCCGCGCGTCAGGTCCGCTTCGATGGTGACGAGTTCGGCGGACGCGCCGATGGGCTGGGCCGCCGTGAGCGTCCCATAGCCGTTCGTTTCGAGCTTAGGAGTGGTGCGAGCGGGCACCTCCCCATTCTACCCCTACGCCACCGCTCCTTCCGGACCCATCGCCGGAACCGGGGTTGCCGGTTCGTCGCCCTGCGCGAGCAGGCGGTAGGCATGCACGAATGCGAATGTCGTCACGGGAATGGTCACGAAGAGGCCGATCACGAGCGCGAGGAGGCCGAGAATATTGATGAGCACCACAAGAAGGAAGAGCCCCAGGAGCCGGACGCGGTTGCCCTTCGTCAGCCGCACGCTTTCTTTGAGCGCATCAATGGGACCGAGCCCGCGCTCGATGACCACGAGCGGCGCAAGCGAGAACATGAGCGAGAGGATGACGCCCGGGACGACGAGCAGGATGAATGCGGGCACGAGGATGATGACCGTCAGGATCGAAAGCCCGACGTAGCTCCAGAACGGTTTCACATAGAGGAGGTCGCGCAGGGTCGCGCGCGCAGCGTCGTCATGCGCGCGGAAGGAGAAATGGTACTCGCCCATCTGGACCAGCGTCGAGACGACGAGCGACAGCAGGAACGTGACGGCATACCACATGAATCCCGTGGCCGAATGGAAGGCATCCGTGCTCGTGGACCGTCCGGGCAGGCCGGCCAGCCAAGACACGATGGTTGCGAGGAAGAACGCGCCCGCGAAGAACCAGGGACGCGCCTTGAAGGTGCGCCATCCGTACGAGAGGCACTCCGTGATAGGTAGGTTCATACGAGAAAAGATTAAAGATGCGCCTGGCAGGTCCGGGCGGCCGGATCCGCTTCGAGCCGGGCGGCTTCGATCGGCTCGCCTGCCACTTCGCAGGTGCCGTAGGTGCCGTGCTCGATGCGCGCGAGCGCAGCGAGCACCTCATTGTAGCGGATTTCAAGATCCGTCAGGATGGCGGCGTTCTCCCCGTACGAGTCCATGACGCTCGCCTGGTCGTTCGGATCGGCCTCTTGACCTACTTCGCCGGGCACGGGCTCCCAATCACGCGGGTTACTTGGATTCCTCCTGCCGACGGTGGCGAGCTCGCCTTCGAGCCGGAGTTTTTCCGTCTCGAGAAGCTCACGAAAATGTGCGGTGTCCATGCCCGCTACTGTAGCACGTGCCCGCGGGCGCATGCGCGCTACTGCTGCTTGGTTGCGGAGAGCCGGCGGACCAGCTCGGCGAACGCGGCCTCGTCACGGGCGATAACGAGCGTAGTCTTATCTACGTAGCCGTACAGGAGAATGGTGCGACCCTGGTCGTCCTTGAGCGCGCGCACGTCGTGATTCGACGCGACTTCATCCACGAACTGTGGCGGATTCACGGTCGCGGTCGGAGCCGCTTCGGTCGTGGTGGACACGACGACCTTCCCGTTCACGAACTTGGTGGTGGTGATCACTTTCGGCTCGGGCGTGAATGTGGCGACGTAGAGCGGGTAGAGCTTCGCGAGGGACGCCTGCATGGTCGGTTCCCATTGGAGCATGCCCGAGAAGGTGCGCTCATAGGACTCGACGCGGATAATGAAGAACGCTCGGGTCTCCTTTCCTGCGTGGACGATGCCGACGGTGCTTTCCGGAGCGATGTTGCGCAGTAGAATATCCGGCGCCGACAGCTGGAGTGCGCCGATGAGCTGGCCGCCACCGAGCGGAATCGTGACCTTCTTCCCTTCCGGCGTCGTCGAGGATTCGGAAAGGTACAGTACGCGCACCTGCCCTTGCCCGAGTCCGGCATCAGCGGAGGACGCGATGGCGTTCACGAGGTCGTTCCCCTCGCCCGAGAGGGCCTGCTCGTCGTCCGCGAAGATGAGCGATGGAGCCGTGGTCGTGATGGGTACGGTGCGCGGCGTGGAGACGTAGCGATACGCCGCATAGAGGCCGCTCGCGCCAAGTACGATCAGGATGATGCTCGCGAACGTGACCATGAGTCCCGTGCTCGGTCCGCGGCGCGGGCGCACCACCTGCGGGGCTGGTGGGGCAGCATCCGCCTGGGCGGCGAGCACGGAAAATGCCGAAGCGCTCTTGGCGTCAATGCGCTGCGAGAAATCAGAAGAGAAGGTATGGAGCGGGCTCGGCGCAGGTACGGCAGCGGGTGCCGGCTGGCCAGGCAGCGGCACCGCGGGCGGCAGCACACGCGGCGCAGGCGCCGTCGGACGCGGTGCAGCCGGGGCTGCGATTGGTGTCGGCGGCACGACCGCGACCGGTGACGGTACGGGTGCGGGCTTGGGTGGCGGGACCGGTGTAGGCTTCGGCGCAACCGTTGGCATTGGTGCACTCATCGGTGCCGGGCGTGGCGCGGGCGGCGGCGTCGCCACGGGCGCGACTGTTGGTGCAGGCGTAAGCGGCGCCTGCGGCATGAGCACGGGTTCTTTAGCCGGCACAGCGGCGACCTTCTGCCGCAGCCGGGCAAGTACGTCCTCGCGATCCTTCTTCGCCTTCGTGGCGATTGGTTTCGCTGTGGCAGGCGCAGTTCCCTGCCCGGTCAGCATCGCGACATCCTTAGCGTAGGTGCGGATATACGGATTAGAGGCGCCGTCGGCCATGTGTCTACGTAGTATACCCGTTCAGTGTTCCCTAAAACGCACGAAGCTCCCTGCGGTGTGCATGGGAGCTTCGTGATCAGTCGCTCGCGTTATCCGCGGTAGCCGATGAGGAATTGCTTCGGGTTCTCGCACATATCGGTGAACGCGTGCGCCGCCTCCTTGAGCTTGGCCGAGGAG
>CAZVJX010000038.1:0-6547 GCA_964627575.1 uncultured Candidatus Saccharibacteria bacterium | reverse complement strand
GCTCCCCGTGCCCCAGTACATTCCCGAGATGCCGACCGATCCGTCGAACGGCAAGAGCGAAGGTACGATGTACCCGACCGCAAACGCAGGCGAGTACGAGATCCACACGTTCCCGTACGACTACATCATCTCCACGTACGTGGCCATGCCGCACGGCTGGCAGACCGGTTCGAACGTCTACGGCAACTTCCTCTCGGTCATGGGCGGCTCATGCTCGAAAATGGTGGATTTCTGGAACTGCAGCTAAGCGCTACTGTACAAAGGAAAGTAAACGGGTCGGTACCCGCCTTCCGCCTGTGGTATACTCATGCCACATAAGAAACGCACATGGACCAGAAACCCGTTAGCATTTACACCACCCCGACCTGCCACTTCTGCCAGATGAGCAAGGAGCTCTTCAAAGCGAACAACATCCGGTATACGGAGTACAACGTGGCTGCGGATACCGAGAAGCGCCAGGAAATGATCGAGAAGAGCGGTCAGATGGGCGTTCCGGTCATTTTCGTCGGCGATGAGATGATCATCGGCTTCGACAAGAAGCGCCTCGATGACGCGCTCGGTCTCGGCGAGGCTCCGGCAGCGTAACGTCGGAATTCCATAAAAGCCGCCGCTCTAAGAGCGGCGGCTTTTATGGTAGGCTCCGAATATCGCCCCCATAGTTCAATGGATAGAACACCTCACTCCTAACGAGGTAATCTAGGTTCGACTCCTGGTGGGGGCACCAAATCAGCGGTGCTATACTCCTTTCATAGCAGTTAGCCAGCCATAATGAAGAAACTCGTGAATCGGACCAGCCGCTTCTTCTATAGTCCGGCATTCGGTCTCCTCTTAATCCGTGCCGCCGCCGGCGTGATCTTCCTCACCCATGGATGGAGCAAGATCACGCACCTGCCGGGCACCGTCACGATGCTCGCGCACTTCGGCCTCGCGCCGCTCGTCGTGTACTTCATCTCCTGGCTCGAGGTGATCGGCGGCGTGGCGCTCATCGCAGGCATCGCCACCCGCGTCTTCGGCATCCTCTTCGGCATCGAGATGCTGGTGGCGACCCTGCTGGTGGGCTTCGGCCGCGGCGTAGGCCTCGAATTCGTTCTCATGCTCATCTCCTTCGGCATCGCGCTTGCGGGCAGCGGCAAGTACTCCATCTACCGCATGGAGTGCAAGCACTGCGCGGGCATGCTCTGCAACGGGGAAGCGGGCACCTGCACGGTCCTTCCCGCCTAGCATATGGAGCCGACCGGAGGACAGGGCACCATGCCGTACGGGCACCTCGAGGAGCTCCTCAAGGAGAACTTCGAGCTCGCGAAGGCCAACCACAAGATACTGAAGCGCATGGAACGCAATGCGCTCATCGGCTTTGTCGCGAAGATCGTCATCTGGCTCTTCGTGCTCGGTCTCCCGCTCTACTTCCTGACCTCCTACCTGGCCCCGGTCCTCTCCGCCTTCCAAGGGAACGCAGGGAGCACTACGCCGGGAACCGTGTTCGGGCTCCCGTCGGCCGAGCAGCTGAAGCAGATCCTCCAGGAATACAAGGCCAGCCAATCCAGGCAGCAATAGGCTACCTAGGCCGTTTGAACGCAAAGCCGCCTTTCAAAAAGGCGGCTTTTGCCGTATGATAGGCCCACATTGCTTGGGTAGCTCAGTTGGTAGAGCATTCGCCTGAAGAGCGAAGGGTCGCCGGTTCGATCCCGGCCCCAAGCACCGCAATGGACTGGAAGCGCCTCCTGGCCTGGGCACAGCGTAACGAACGGCACCTCGGCGCGGTCCTCTTCATCCTCGGCTTCATCGGGGACCTCTTCACGTTCGCGTTCCTTTCGGTTTCGCTCGTGAATCTCGCGTTCCTCGGCTACCTGGCGCTCGCGATGGCATGCACGTTCGGCAGCCATGTCCTTTCGCGGCCGGACGAGGGAGCGCCGTTCTGGAAGCGCGCGCTCTCGGTCGTGTTCCCGCTCGGGGCCCAGTACGCCATCGGCAGCCTTCTCTCCGGGTGCCTCATCTACTATACGAAGAGCGCAGCGGTCTTCGTCTCCTGGCCGTTCCTCCTTATCCTCGCGGCGGTCTTCATCGGCAACGAGTACTTCCGCACGTACTACAAGCATTTGGCGTTCCAGACCGTCCTCCTCTTCTTCGCCATCTACGCGTACGCCATCTTCGCGCTTCCGCTCGCGCTCCACAAGCTTGGCTTTCCGGTCTTTCTTGCGTCCACCGTCGTGAGTCTCGCCGCGTTCGCCCTCTTCCTCGGCGCGCTCGCGTTCGTCAAACGGCCGGGATTCCTGCGTAGCCTCCGCTATGTCCTCCCGGCCACGGCTGCCGTGGTCGTCCTCATGGTGTCGAGCTATCTCACCGGCATCATCCCGCCCATCCCGCTCACGCTTCCGTCGGCAGGCGTCTACTACGACGTGCGCAAGCAGAGCGGCGACTACGTCGTCTCGCTTGAGAACGCTCCGCGACCGTGGTGGGACCTCTCGCCCCAGATCATGCATCATGCGCCTGGGCAGCCCCTCTATGCCTTCAGCTCAGTCTCCGCGCCGTACCAGTTCGCGGCGACCATCGTGCATGTATGGGAGATATACGACCCGGTGACCGGAAAATGGATCGAGCGCAGCCGGGTAAGCTTCTCGATTGCGGGCGGACGCGACGGCGGGTATCGTGGATACTCAGAGGTGGCGGACCCCGAGATGGGGCTCTGGCGGGTCTCGATTGAGACGCCGTCGGGCCAGGTCATCGGCCGCCTGCACTTTACGGTCGTGGACGTTCCCACGCCGCCCTTGATCAAGGAGGAGGTACGCTAGCCATGAGGAAATGCACGCTCGTATTCCTCATTGACCCGACCCGGATCTGCCTCGCGTTGAAGAAGCGGGGGTTCGGCGAAGGGAAGGTGAATGGGTATGGCGGCAAAGTCGCCGCAGATGAAGCGATCGTTGCTGCAGCATGCCGGGAACTGAAAGAAGAGTCGGGAGTCAGTGCATCGCCCGACGCGCTCGATCCGGTCGCGACGCTCGAGTTCAGTTTCGAAGGCAAGCCGGACTGGAGTCAGGAGGTCCATGCGTTCCTCCTGCGCTCCTGGGAAGGCGAGCCGCAAGAGACCGAAGAGATGCAGCCCTTGTGGACGCCGCTCGATGCCATCCCGTACGACCGCATGTGGATCGACGATATCCACTGGCTCCCGCGCGTGCTCGCGGGAGAGCGCCTCGAGGGATCGTTCCGCTTCAATACCGACGGTACGGAAATACTGAAAAGCGAACTGCGCGCCTTATAATCCAAGGCGCGCTTTCTTTGGTAACGCAGGAGCTGGCGCTTCTAACGAGCTACCCTGCCTTCACCCGCAGTTTGGTCTGGCGCGTCTTATCAAGCTTAGGAAGCACGAGCGTAAGGAGGCCGTCGCGGGCGGTCGCGGTAGAAGTATCCACATCGATTTCCTGGGGAAGGAGAATGGTACGGGCGAAGGAGCCCCAGAAAAGCTCCTGGCTGAAGTAGTCCGAGCCGGACACCTGATCGCGCTCCTCGCGCGAACCCTCGATCTCGACCATGTCGCGGCTGATGGAGACGGAAAGCTCGTCGGGGCGCACGCCCGCGACGAACGCGCGGATGACGATCTCGTTCTGGGTCTGGTAGACGTCCACCGGAAGCTGGCCCTCGGCGCCGTGATCTTCTTCCTCATGATGCATCACCGGCGCGGCAGGCGCGCTGGCGGTGTGCGGGACCATCTTGCGGGCGACCGGCTGATGCATCGGTACCTCATCGTCGTACGAATCGTAGTCGTCGGCGGGGAGGGCGCCGGAGAGTCGATCGAAGAATGAACGCTTTTTCGGAGGCATAGGGCTAGCAGGTATTTTTTGGTAATCGGTGATACCGGAAGTATTTCAGTATCTCGAAGAGGGCGAGGAAAACGACGGCACCGGTCCACACGATGAAGAATGCCGTGAGCGTGTGTGAGCCATCTCGCATGATTATAAGGAAGTTGAATAGCGCGTGCAATGAAATAGCGAGGATAAGGCCGATAGATGCTGCAACGGTGCGCAGGGTCCTGCCGCTTTTATACGTGAAGGCGAGTGAAAATCCGATGGCGGAAGAGGAGATGACATGCACGAGCGTGGAGCCCACGAAGCGGAGGTTCTCGGTGGCGATACCGGCCGCCAAGTGGCCCTCGGCCAAGGGCTGAATGAGGAAAAGCATGTTCTCGATCGCGGCGAATCCGAGCGCGACGGTGATCATGTAGACCACAAGATCCACCGACTCGTTCACCCAGCGCCGCCAGAACACGAGGATAGCGGCAAGCGCATATTTCGCGGTCTCTTCGATGGTCGCCCACGCGATGATGACCGCGAGTCCGGGCGAGGGGTCGGTAGCCGGAAGCAGGGTCATCGCGAGATGCTCGAGGGGAAGCACGAGCGGGACGCCGATCATGCCCGCGAGCACCGCGATGATGATCATGTGCCGCGGTTCCGGGCAGCGCGCGTCCTCCTTGAGGAGGAAGTAGAGCCAGATCATGGCAGGAAGAACGCCGCCCAGGAAGGAATACCCGAGCGTCTCGAGCGATAGAGGCATTCCTCTATCTTAGCCTATCGAAACCGGCCACGAAGCTACCATGAGGAATTCGGCGTCCTTCTCGGGGAGCGACTGATAGATTTCTTCGGTGACGAACGGCATGAACGGATGGAGGAGCGCGAGGAGGGTCGAAAGGATGGCGCGCAGCGCCCGTGCGCGTGATGCCTTCGCCTCGCTCTCGCCCTGGAGGACGGACTTCGACTCTTCAATGAGCTCGTCGGCGAGCCGGTGCCAGGCATAGTGGTAGAGCTTCTCGGCGGCGAGATAGATGCGGTACTCCTCGATATCGAGTGAGACGTCCGCGATGAGTGCATTCATCTCGGAGATGAGCGCCTGGTCCTCGATGGAAAGCGGCGCGGCAAGGTCCGCACCCTCGGTATTCTCGAGGATGAAGCGCGAGATGTTCCAGAGCTTGTTGGCGAAGTGCTTATAGCCCTTGATCTTGTCCTCCGCGATGCGCATGTCGGTGCCCGGCGTATTGCCCACGATGAGCGCCATGCGCGCCGCGTCCGCGCCGTACTTGGCGGAGATATCGAGAGGGTCGAGATTGTTGCCGAGGGACTTCGACATCTTGCGGCCCTGCGCATCGCGCACGAGGCCGTGGAGATAGACCGTGCGGAAGGGAACGGTGCCGAGGGTGAACTCGGTCATGAGGATCATGCGCGCCACCCAGAAGAAGAGGATGTCATAGCCGGTCTCCATGAGCGCGGTCGGATGGTAGGTCGCGAGGTCCTTCGTCGCTTCGGGCCAGCCGAGCGTGGAGAAGGTCCAGAGGCCGGAGGAGAACCAGGTGTCGAGCGTATCCTCGTCCTGCGCCCAGCCGTCTCCTTCGGGAGCCTCGCCGACGACGATCTCCTCGCCGCGGTACCACACCGGGATGCGGTGGCCGTACCAAATCTGGCGGCTGATGCACCAGTCGCGCAGATTCTCGATCCAGTGGAAGTAGATCTTCTCGAAGTGGTCGGGAACAATGGTGATCTCCTTGTTCTGGACCGGCTCGAGCATGAGCTGCTTCAGGGACTTGCCGCGGCCCGGGATCTCCTTATTCACGTCAATGAACCACTGGAGCTTGGGGAGGGGCTCCACGATGCCGCCGGTGCGCTCGGCGGTGGAGACGTTCTGTTTGATATCTTCGACGCCCTCGAGTAGGCCTTCGGACTCGAGCCAGGCAGCGACCGCTTCGCGGGCATCCGCAACCTTGAGGCCGTTCAGGCGCCCTTCGACGGTCATCTTCGCGTATTCGTTGATGACCTGCGGGCGCGGCAGACCATGACGATCGGCGATCTCCCAGTCCATCTGGCTGTGCGCCGGGGTAACGCCGAGCGCACCCGAGCCGAATGCCGGGTCCACGCTCTCGTCCGCAACCACTTTCAGGTGCACCGGCACGTCGCAGAAGACGACGTCGTACTCCTTGCCGACGTACTCCTGGTAGCGGGCATCGTCCGGGTGGACCGCGACCGCGGTGTCGCCGACCTTGGTCTCGAGGCGGGTGGTCGCGACCGGAATGGGGAAGCCCTTGCCGTAGCGGAAGGTATAGAGCTTGGCCGGGCGCTCTTCGTAGACGATTTCGTCGTCGGAGATGGTGGTCTGGCCCTTCGGGTCCCAGTTCACGATGCGGTTGCCCCGGTAGATGAGCCCGGCGTCATGCATCATCTTGAACACGGTGCGGACGGCCTTCGAGCGCGTCGCATCGAGCGTGAACGCTTCGCGCGACCAGTCGAGCGACGCGCCCATGGGCTTCAGCTGGCTCACGATGGTGTCGTGGCTCGCGGCGGCGAACGTCTCGATGCGCGAAAGCAGCTCCTCGCGGCCGAGGTCGTGACGGCTCTTGCCCTCCTTCTTCGAGATCTCTTTCTCGACGACGGACTGCGTCGCGATGGCGGCGTGGTCGGTCCCGGGGACCCAGAGGGTACGGAAACCCTGCATGCGCTTGGCGCGGACGAAGACGTCCTCGATGGCGAGCATGAGCGCATGGCCCATGTGGAGGCGGCCGGTGACGTTC
>CAZVJX010000037.1:0-6782 GCA_964627575.1 uncultured Candidatus Saccharibacteria bacterium | reverse complement strand
GAATCCGATACGCTCGGGTTCGTCGCGCTCATGGCGGCGCTCGCGACGCTTACCGCGCTCGCGTTCCGCCGCGGGCCGCAGTACCGCGCGTTCTTCAAATGGGGATCCGTCGTGCTCGGCATCGTTCTCGTCGCCCAGCTCGGATTCATCATCGTGGGCAAGGTAGCGCCGACGCTCGTTACCCCGACCGTGAACCTCGTGGGCACCTTCGGCGATCTGGGCATCCTTGTGGGCCTCGGCATCACGCTGGCGCTCCTTGCGCTCCGGTTCCTCTCGATTACGGGCCGCGCACGCATCCTGACGTACGTCGGCGCGGCGATCGGGCTCGCCGTGCTCGCGCTCGTGAATTCCCAGCTCGTCTGGGGCATGGTCGCGCTCGTCGCGCTCGGCCTCTTCATCGAGTCCATCATGAAGAAGCGCCCGTCCGGAGAGGACGGTGAGTTCGAGGGCGTCGCGGTCGTCACCGGCGAGCGCGAGACGGAGGCAGCGGACAGCGACCAGTCGTCGCTCGCCGCGCCTCTCATCACGCTCCTCGTGTCGCTCTTCTTCCTCATCGGCGGCTCGACCATCGGCAACGCGCTTGTGACGGCGTTCAATGCGAACGTCATTGATGTGCGCCCGAGCTGGCAGTCCACCTTCGATGTGGGCAGCCACACGTACGCCTCGTCCCCGATCTTCGGTTCGGGCCCGGGCACGTTCGGCACGCAGTGGCTCAAGTTCCGCGACCGCTCGCTGAACGACACCATCTTCTGGAACATCGATTTCACGAGCGGTATCGGCTACATTCCGACCTCGTTCGTGACGACCGGCGTCCTCGGCGTCCTCGCCTGGCTCGCATTCATCGCGCTCTTCCTGTTCTTCGGCATCCGTGCCTTGCTGTTCCGCACGCCGTCGGACACGTTCATGCGCTATGTCTCGCTCGCCTCGTTCACTGGTGCGCTCTATGTGCTCGTGCTCTCGGTCCTCACGGTTCCCGGACCGGTCGTGCTCATGGTCGGCTGGCTCATGCTCGGCATCTTCGTCTCGAGCCTGCGCTACGGCCGTGAGCGCCGCGAGTACGGCGTCATCTTCGCGAGGAGTCCCCGCATCGGCTTCGTGATCGTGTTCGGCTTGACGCTCCTTCTGCTTGCGTCGGTCGTCGCGGCCTACGTCGTCGTGGAGCGCTACCTGGGCGATCTCGCGTACGCGAGTGCGACCGTGGCCTACGGCAAGGGCGACCTCGCCGGCGCCACGACCGCGGTGAACCGTTCCATCCTCTTCGCACCGTCCGAGCGCGCCTATCAGCTCGCCTCGGCCATCGGCATCGCCCGCATGCGCCAGGTCGTAGCTGATACGACGCTCGCGCCGACGGACGCGCAGCAGCAGTTCCAGGCGGCGCTTACGGGCGGCATCCAGGCCGGCACCACGGCGACGCGCCTCTGGCCGAAGGACTACCAGAACTGGATCATGCTCGGCAACGTCTACGAGACCGTCGTGCCCCTCAACATTGATGGCGCCTACGACAATGCGAAGGCGGCCTTCGAGCAGGCAGAGCAGCTCTCGCCGACGAATCCGACCATCCCGTTCATCCTCGCGCAGCTCGAGATCGCGAAGGGGAATGCGCAGCCGGCGGAAGATGACCTCACGAAGGCCATCACGCTGAAGCGCGATTACACCCAGGCGATCTTCCTCCTCTCGCAGCTGCAGGCGCAGGAAGGGAAGGCCAAGGAAGCGCTCCAGGCAGCTGAAGCGGCAGCGTACTTCGCGCCGAACGATCCGACCGTGCTCTTCCAGGTCGGTATCCTCCGCTCCGCGAACGGCGACGCCGACGGCGCTATCCAGGCGCTCGCGAAGGCTGTCCAGGTGAACCCGCAGTACGCTAACGCGCACTTCTTCCTCGGCGTTCTCTACGCGACGAAGGGGCAGCTCGACAAGGCTACTGCGGAGCTCCAGACGGTCGCGGCCTTCTCCGCGGATAACGCGAAGGCGGTTGCGCCGGATATCGCCGCGCTAGAGGCCGGCAGGAATCCATTCCCGCCGTCGCGCCTCGGAGCCCTCGGCATCCAGCAGGCGCCGATCTCGGAGCCGAACCCCTCGGCTACGAAGTCGAACGTCACGCCCGCTCCGGCAGGCACCACAACGGCGAAATAGTGCTACAGTAGGAATATGGTGAATCGGATACTGAAAACCTTGGTATCCCCGGTACGCGGCCTTCATCAGGCCGCGTACTTGCTTGCTGGCCTGACGCTCGCCTCGCAGCTCCTCGCGCTCGCGCGCGACCGTCTGTTCGCGCACCAGTTTGGCGCCGGGGAAGTGCTCGATCTCTACTACGCGGCCTTCAAGGTTCCGGACGTAGTCTTCGCGCTCGTTGCGTCGCTGGTCTCCGCGTACGTTCTCATCCCGCGCATCGCCAAAGCGGATCCGGAGGAAGCGCGCCGGCTCATGTCGCACACCGCGTCGTTCCTCCTCATTGCCGGCGGGGTCATCTGCGGCGGTATCGCGCTCTTCGCCCCGCAGCTCCTGTTCTCGTTGTTCCCGACGTTCCGGGCGTCATCGCATGCGGCGGAGTTCGTCTTCCTTGCGCGGCTGCTCCTCATCCAGCCCATCCTGCTCGGGCTCTCGGGCATTCTCACGAGCGTGACGCAGATCCATCGGCGCTTCACGCTCTTCGCGTTGTCGCCCGTCCTGTACAACCTCGGCATCATCTTCGGGACTGCCGTCCTCTATCCGATCCTCGGGTTGCCCGGTATCGGGGTAGGCGTCGTGATCGGTGCGTTCCTGCACCTGTCCATCCATATCCCGGTGGTCGCCGAGGCGGGACTCCTTCCGAAACCGGTCCTGCCGTCCCCATCGCTCATCTGGTCGGTCATGAAGAGTTCCATACCGCGCTCGCTCGCGCTCGGTATGAGCTCCATCATCACGCTCCTCCTCATCTCGCTCGCTTCCCGCACCTCGGAGGGCGGGGTGTCGGTGTATACGCTTGCGGGCAACCTCGAGGCCGTGCCGCTGTCCTTGGTCGGGGCGTCCTACGCGACCGCCGCGTTCCCGGTGATGGCGGAGCACTTCGGGGGCAAACGCTTCGACGAGTTCAAGGCGACGCTCACGGCCGCTGCACGCCACATTATCTTCTGGTCGAGCGTCATTACGGTGCTCACCATCGTGATGCGCGCCCACATCGTGCGCATCATCCTCGGCACCGGTGCCTTCGACTGGAACGACACGCGTCTTACGGCTGCGGTGCTCGCCATCCTCGTTATAGGGCTCCTTGCGCAGGGGCTCATCCTCTTGGCCGCCCGCGCGTTCTACGCGGCGCAGCACTCCTGGAATCCGCTCCTCGTGCAGCTCGCCGACTGCGGCATCTCGGTCGCGAGTGCCTGGCTCCTCGTGAAGCTTGCGGATGCCTACCCGCTGCTGCGCTACTTCGTCGAAGCGCTCTTCCGCGTTTCGGATGTCCCGGGCACGAGCGTGCTCTTCATCGCGCTTGGCGCGACCATCGGCCAGCTCCTCATGGGCGTAGTCGCGCTCCTCACGCTCCGTACGGTAGCGCCTGGCGTCGCCGGGGCGCTCATGCGCCCGGTCTTCGAGGGCTTCGGCGCGGCTATCCTGGGCGGCTTCGCAAGCTACGGCATCCTCACCTATATGGGCAGCCTCGCGCCGCTCACGAGCCTGCCGACCGTCTTCCTCGAGGGCGCGGTCGCTGGTATGGTGGGCCTATCGGTTGCCGCGGCCGTCCTCATGCTTCTCGAGAACCAGGAGTTCAAGGATCTCATCGATTCCTTGAAGCGGCTCACGGGCACGAAGGTGCTGCAGCCGCACGGCGCGCTCCTGGAGGACCGTGCAGATACGTAGAGCACGCCAAAACGCCTCATCTGCTTCGTTATGGGTCCCGTTCACCCGCTCCGTCGTATTCGGAATACGCCTACGCTGCTGAACTGCCCATGCCTCGCATATGAAGGCGTTTTGACGTACTCTCAAATCAACTCATGAACATCAGGAACTTCTCGATAATCGCGCATATTGATCACGGCAAGTCGACCCTCGCGGACCGGCTCCTTGAGCGCACCGGCACCATCGAGGCGCGCAAGATGCGCGATCAGGTCCTCGATAAGATGGATCTCGAGCGCGAGCGCGGCATCACCATCAAGATGCAGCCGGCGCGCATGGAATACCGCGCCAAGGACGGCCAGGCCTACGAGCTGAATCTCATTGATACCCCGGGTCACATTGACTTCGCGTACGAGGTCTCGCGCGCGCTGTCGGCGGTGGAGGGCGTTATCCTGCTCGTGGACTCCACCCAGGGGGTGCAGGCGCAGACGCTCACGACCCTCGGCATGGCGAAGGATGCGGGCTGCGTGATCATTCCCGTCCTCTCGAAGATCGACTCGCCGTACGCACGCCCCGAGGAAGTGAAGACGGAACTCGCCGCGCTCCTTGATGTACAGGAAGACACGGTGCTCGCGGTCTCGGGCCGCACGGGCGAGGGCGTCGAGGACCTGCTCGAGGCCATCGTCGCGCGGGTCCCGGCTCCCCGCGATTCCGAGGCGAACGAGCCGCGTTCCCTCATCTTCGACTTCTCCTACTCCACGCACCGCGGCATCGCGGTGTACGTCCGCGTCTTCGACGGGGAGGTGAAGAAAGGCGACGTCCTTACCTTCGCGTCCGCCGGGAAGCGCTTCACGGCGCTTGAGGTCGGCATCTTCAATCCCGACGAGACGCCAGCGGAGAAGCTCACCGCAGGGGAGATCGGCTACATCGTGACCGGCATCAAGGAGGCGGGCGTGGTCGCGGTGGGCGATACCGTGAACGCCGATAAGGGCCGCCTGGGAGCGCTTGCGGGCTTCGAGCGCCCCCGGCCCGTCGTCTGGGCCTCGGTGTACCCGGAAAGCCAGGACGACCTTACGGAGCTGCGCCAGGCGCTCGAGCGCCTGCGGCTGTCCGACTCCTCGCTTTCGTTTGAGGAGGAATCCTCGGGCGTGCTCGGCCGCGGCTTCCGCTGCGGCTTCCTCGGCATGCTCCACCTCGAGATCATCACCGAGCGCCTGCGGCGCGAGTTCAATCTCACGCTCATTGTCACCATCCCGACCATCGCGTACATCGTGACCGATACGAAAGGGAAGCGCGAGACCATCTATACCGCGTCGAAATTCCCGGCCTTCGGCGACATCGCGACCATCGAGGAACCCTGGGTCAAGGTCGTCCTCATTACGCCGCCGGAGTCCCTCTCGGGCCTCCTCCAGGCCTTCCACGACCACGAGGGCGCCGTGATGGCGACCGAGACCCACCTCGACGGTCGCATCGAGCTGGCGGTCGAGATGCCGCTCCGGGAACTCATGCGCGGCTTCTTCGACAAGGTGAAGAACATCTCCTCGGGCTACGCCTCGCTCTCGTATGAGTTCCTCGAGAACCGCGTCGCCGACGTCGTGAAGCTGGAGATCTTCGTTGCGGAGGAGCCGGTGCCGGCCTTCGCGCGCGTCGTCTCCCGCCGTCGCGTCCAGGAAGAAGGGGAACGCATGGTGGAGAAGCTCCACGACATCCTGCCGCGCCAGCTCTTCGTCGTGAAGATCCAGGCGCACGCGCTCGGTCGCATCGTCGCCTCGCGCTCCATCTCCGCGATGCGCAAGGACGTGACCGGTTACCTCTACGGCGGCGACGTCTCCCGCAAGAAGAAGCTCCTCGAGAAGCAGAAGAAGGGGAAGAAACGGCGCGGGGAGCATGCCTCGATGGAGATTCCCCAGGAGGTGTTCATGAAAATGGTCCAGGACAGCGAACGATAAAACATCCTCATCTGCCGCGTTATGGGCACCCGCGCCTTCGCTTCGTCGTATTCGGAATACGCCTGCGCTCACGCACTGCCCATGCCTCGCATCTGAGGCGTTTTATCGCTCGCTTGCGCGAGAGGTATAATCCAGGAATGGCACGACGCGTCAGCAAGCGCCGCTTGAGCGAATACGTCATCGCGGGTCTGCTCGCGGCGCTGGTGATGTGGCTCGCGTGGCTCCTCATCGGCATCGTGGAAAAAGAAGAGATCGCGCGGCGTGCGGTACAGGATACGAAAGCGGAGCTCGCGAGCCTCAATGGCCGCGAGGGCACGCTCAAGCAAAATCTGGTGGAACTCGATACCGAGCGGGGCCAGGAAGCGACCTTCCGGGAGACGTACGGCGTTGCCAAGCCTGGGGAAGGCGTTATCATCGTCGTACCGCCGCAGGAGGCGACGAGCACCCCGGCGCTGCCGTGGTGGAAAAAATGGCTTGCCAACATCGGGCTGTAAAAGCGGAATTAGTTTAGTGGCAGAATACGACCTTCCCAAGGTTGGGGCACGGGTTCGATTCCCGTATTCCGCACAAAATAAGGGAAAAATGAATTCTTCATAAGTGCGGATAACTCGGTCCCCTTGGAGGGGGTGGGTGTACGATAATCGTGTGAAGGAGAGCCCTATCCGGGGATATACGCTGATCGAGCTGCTCGTCGTGATCGCGATCATCTCGATATTGAGCATGGTCGTATTGGGTAACCTCTACGTTGCGCGGCTTAATGCGCATGACGCGGTACGCGCTTCCGATATCCGCCAGATATCGACCGCGCTCGAAATGTATTACGACGATCACGGGAGCTTTCCCATAAATCAGCCCGATAACCAAGGGTGGTACAACTCCACCAACTCCTCCTGGCAGGAACTGCGCGCGCTCCTCGTGCCGCAGTACATTTCCGAGATGCCGATCGATCCGTCGAACGGCAAGAGCGAAGGTACGATGTTCTCTTCTAAAGACGCGGCGGCGTCCGAGATCTACACGTTCCCGTACGAC
>CAZVJX010000036.1:0-6852 GCA_964627575.1 uncultured Candidatus Saccharibacteria bacterium | reverse complement strand
ACGAGGTTGCGATCTCGATGGCGTCGCACAGGTGGCGAATGCTGGGCTTGGCTGCCCCGCTCGCCTCGAATGACAAATAGGTGCCATCGCGCCGATGCCGCGCCAGAATATCCGGCCACTGGCTTTTCGCCATCTCGCCCAGTCGTTTGAGCGCGGATTCGGTATCAGACTGCCGTTGTTGTCCGGCGGCAGGCTCGCCCCGGCGGCGCACCTCGATGGACTCGGGAATGATCTTGCCCTTGCCGTCCACCGGCGTCGCCGCGTGCGCGATGGTGTGCTCCTCTTCCTCGAGGGCGTTCAGGTACTTCACCTCATCGGTGACGACGCCCTTCTTCACGACGGCGTACGGGGTCTCGATGACGCCGAACTCGTTCGTGCGTGCGTGCAGCGCGAGGCGCAGGATGAGGCCGATGTTCTGGCCTTCCGGCGTGTGGATCGGACAGAGGCGGCCGTAGTGGGACGGGTGCACGTCGCGCACTTCGAAGCCGGCGCGCTCGCGCGTGAGGCCGCCCGGACCGAGGGCCGAGAGCGTGCGCATGTTCTCGAGCTCCGCGAGGATGTTCTGCTGGTCCATGAACTGCGAGAGCTGGTTGGCCGTGAAGAACTCGCGGACCGACGCCTGGAACGGGCGCGGGTTCACGAAGGCCATCGGGAGCGAGGTCTCGCTCTCGATGGTACTCATGCGGTCCTGGATATTGCGCTTCATGCGGCTCATGCCGACGCGCATGCGGGCCTGCAGGAGCTCGCCCACGAAGCGGACGCGGCGGAAGCCGAGGTGATCGATGTCGTCCACCGTGGCATTCGGGTCCTGGTTGAGGCGCGCGATCTCGCCGACGATGCGGATCAGGTCGTCGAGCGTGAGCGTGCGAGCGTTCAGCGCCTTCGTGTCGGTCGGGAGACCGAAGCGGGCGTTCAGGCGGTGGCGGCCGACCTTGGAAAGGTCGTAGCGCTCCGCTGTGAAAAGCGCATTCACGTAGGACTTGGCGTTGTCCGGGGTCGCGAGATCGCCGTCGCGCATGCGGCGGTGGATCTCGACGTAGGCCTCGTCCATGGACGCGGCGGTGTCGTGGGTCAGGGTCGCCTTGAGCGCCTCGGTCGCGACATCGTTGCCGATGAACTTCTTGAGGACGTCCTCGCGGGTGCCCGCACCGAGGATGGTGAGGAGATTCGTGACCGGAAACTTGCGCTTGCGATCAATCTTCACGTAGATGGCGCCGTCGGCCTCGGAATCGATCTCGATCCAGACGCCGCGGGACGGGATGATCTTCGCGCCGAAATACGGCTTGCCCTTGATTTCCTCGGAGACGAAGAACGCGCCGAAGGAACGCGCAAGCTGCGGCACGATGGCGCGCTCGACGCCGGAGACGATGAAGGAACCGTGCGGCGTCATCATCGGGATATCCGCCAGGAAGATGTCCTGGGTCTTCTCGGTGCCCATGGTCTTGTTGAGAAGCGTGACGGAGACCTTGACCGGAGCCTCGTAGGTGCGCATGTTCTCGCGCGCTTCCTCCTCGGTACCCTTCGGATCGCCAATCTCGAACCCGTCAATGCGGAGCTCGAACTTCTTACTGGAGTAATCCGGAATCGGAGAGAACTCCTTGAAGAGCTCCGTGAGGCCCTCCTTGAGGAGCCAGTCGAAGCTCTGGCGCTGGTGCCCGACCAGGTCGGGGAATTCGATGCGCGGAGCTTGGTATGCACGGAACGTCTTCTGCTCGAGTGCTTTTGTCTTCGCCATATCGCGTTATGTGACTTAGTCGTTCGGGAGCGCCAGCCCCATTCGCGTTTCCATCGTATCCGTCGGTGGAAGCGTGAGTGGAGCTCGCTATAAACGTGGCCGCGACCGTGTATAAACACGGTCGAACGTCCCTCCTCCCGAGACGCTGGTAATTCTTTTTATAAAACTGTCGCCGCCCCTATCCCCCGCTACTCAATCTTTGTAGCTTCAGCATACTCCTCGACTCCTGGGGGCGTCAAGCGCCGCCTGGGCACAAAAAAGAGCGGTTTCCCGAAGGAAACCGCTCCTAATGTGCTTGGTGCCGCGGGGCTAGTGCCCCATGAACACCTCTTTGGCATCCGGCTCCGAAGCGTTGCGGCGCCGGTTTGCCCGGGCGCCACGCACCTTCGGTTCCGCCGCGGAGAACGGCAGGAGGCCGACGGCGAAGCCGACGACGCCGGTGCCGCCGATGATGGCGAGCTTCTCCCCGAGCGTGAGCATCCCGATCGCGTCCGCCGGAAGCGTGGCGACGAGGATGCCGAGGAGCGGCAGGAAGAGCGCGATGAAGCGATGCAGCATGCCGAGCCCGACCTCCTCCTTGCCGACGGTGCCCCGGTAGTAGAGCGCCCAGAGCAGGCTGCCGGCCACGATGAAGACGGCCGAGAACCACCACCAGAAGACGTTCATCGCCCAGAGGCCGAACCACGCCGCGGCGATGAGCGCCAGCCAGTTCGGGTCGTCGGGATGCGTGACGTAGTACAGGAACCGCATCACGAACGCGACGAGCAGGACGAAGCCGAGCGTCGTCGCGCATAACTGGATGCCGTCGGCGCGCGACACCGCCAAGGGGGCGGCGAGCAGGCACGCGAAGGCTGCGGATGCGGATGCCAGCAGCACGGGGAACGAAAGACGATTCGAGATCATTACTCGTTTCCTCCTTATTGAGTGAAAGGACCAGAGGCCCACTGCGCCGTAACGTACCACGCAATATTATAAATATCAAGTCAAGGAGTACCAAAAGTAAGCGCCCCTTCCGAGGAAGGGGCGCGGTGGCGCTAGCGCTCCTGCCAGGGCCGAAGCGAGGCACGGGCGTCGAGCACGGCGATCGGCTCGTCGTAGGGCGTCATGTCGACTTCCCTGCTGCGGACCGAGAGGCGCCGCCAGACGGCGCCGAGGAGGTAGCCGACGGCGGCGAAGCCCCAGATTCCCCAGACCTTGGACCACTCGTAGCCCAGGGCCCAGATGCTGTGGTAGCGGCCGATGGCGAGCCCGAGGAAGAGGAAGAACAGGACAGGAAGCAGGACGTACCCCTTCCTGGTCGCCTCGATGAGGCCGAAGACCTTGCCCAGGAAGAACGCGGTGAGCGTCACGACGAACAGGATGGAAATGAACAGCGGCATAGCGACTCCTTACCGGATGGCCATGAATGGCGCGCGGGAAGGATTTCCCGACCTGCGTTTATATTAGCACTAATTTATATGAAATGTCAATATCTCGCTATCCGCCCTTCTTCTTGGCCTTCCAGCCGTCGATGTTCGCATGGTGGCCGGTGAGGAGAACCTTGGGCACCCGGTGCTTCTTCCCTTCCCATTCGAGGACCTCCGGGCGCGTGTAGACGGCCGGAGAGGCTACGCGGCGCTCCTCGACGGACTCGTCCTTCCCGAGGACGCCCGGCAGCCGGCGCGTGACCGCGTCCACGATGGCGAGTGCGGGCACTTCGGCGCCCGTGAGCGTCGCCTCCCCCACCGAATACTTCTTTACCGTGCCGAAGGTCTTCAGGAGCGAAAGCGCACGGTCATCAATGCCTTCGTAGCGTCCGCAGACGAGCACGATGTCGTCGTATTTCGCGAGCCTGTCGGCTTCTTTGTTGGTGAACGCAGGCGCGGACGGGCTGAACCACACCAATGCCGTCTTCTCCTTCTTTCGGCGCGCAAGCGCCTTCTTCACGGCGCGCACGACCGGCAGCGCGGTCATGACCATGCCCGGGCCGCCGCCGTACGGACGCTCGTCCACCTTGCCCCACTTATTGTCTACGTAATCGCGCGGAGTCTGGTAGTCCACCGAGATGCGCTTCTCGCGGCGCGCACGGCCAAGGATGGATGCGGAAAGGTACGCATCGCAGGCCTCCGGGAAAAGAGTCACTACATGGAATCGCTGCATAGAGGAATTGTAGCGTGTGAGTGTGTCAGAAAGGATTCAGATGCGAGGCGCCGGCGAGGAGCGTACCGAGCCGTATGAGCTATACGGTGAGGGAGCACCGGAGCCTGCAACAAAGCAGATGGATTCTTTCTGGCGTGCTCCTAGAGGCTGCCGATGACGTCGTCTAAGGGACGATTCTCCTCGCGCTTGCCGCCCTGCGGCTCGTTGATTTTGAGGTTCACGCGCGCATTGTGCTTCATGCCCACGACGCGCAGGAGGGTGCGCAGCGCCTTCGCGATGTTGCCGTCGCGGCCGATGATCTTGCCCATATCGTCCGGATTGACCGTGAGCGTGAGCAGCACGCCCATTTCATCGACAGTGCGCTTGATGACGACGTCCTCGGGATGATCCACGAGCGCTTTGATGACGTAGTCGAGAAATGCGTGGTCTTGTTCCATGGATATCAGAGTAGGCGGTTAAGCGAGCGTTCGGAACCGGGCGCGCGGAATGCGCGGACCTTATTCAGCGGGAGCCTCCTCGGACGGAGCTTCTGCAGGCACCTCCTCGGCAGCCGGCGCTTCAGGAGCGGCAGCCTGGGCCTCAGCCTCGGCGGCGACTGCCGCAGCGGCAGCGGCTTCAGCGGCCTTTGCTTCCTCGGCGGCCTGCGCGTCTGCTGCCGCCTTCGCAGCTGCAGCTTCCTCCTCGGCCTTCTTCTTGGCGATGTTCTTGCCGAGCTCGGTGGGCTTCACCACCTTCGAGGACTTGGGGGCATCGATGACGCCCTCCTTCACGAGAAGGTTATGGAGGCTCGCGGAGACCTGCGCGCCCTTGCCCATCCACGACTTGATAGCCTCGGGCTTGAGCGTGGTCGCCTTGGTCTTCGGGTTATAGGTGCCGACCAGGTCTACGTACGAGCCGGCCTTCGGGCCTGCGGTCTTCTCAAGCACAGCAATGCGAAACGCCGGGTCGTTCTTGCGGCCAATGCGATGGAATCGGATCATCAACATATATGCGCATTACCGTACCAAAACGGCTTCAGTTAGTCAAAACACGATAAAAAAGCGGCTGCTCCGGGGAGCAGCCGCCAAGGGACCGTGACTAGAGGACCTCCATCCCGTAGTCGTGCAAGAGCATACCAAAAAGTCGCGCCCTTGCCCAGATAAAAAAGCGGCGGATCTTGGGTCCGCCGCAGGGGTCTCTCATGGTGCCGTCAATGCGGTGCCAATCGTACCGCAAAGGCGAACCCGGGGCCGTATTCCAAAGAGGGCTAGGGAAACGTACCCCGAGCTTTCCGAGCATACGGCGGCCGTCCTGAATGCCGGATGAACCCATTTCATGGCGCACCCCCTGCCCCGTCTGCTAGAGTAAGGGAAATGGCAGCAGGCGAGCTCTACGAAGGCCCGATCAGCATCACGCGGACCGGCAAGGGATTCTTCACGTACGACCCCGACAAGGAGGATCTCTTCATCCCCGGCGAGAACCTCGGCGGCGCCTTCCCCCTGGACATCGTGAAGGTGCGCATCGTGGGCAGCGAGACCGACCCCCGCACCCGCAAGAAGCGCGAGATCGGTAAGGTCGAGGACGTGGTCACCCGCACGCGCGAAACCTTCGTCGGCACCCTCTTCGAGAACCAGGAGGAGCGCCTCACGATGCTCCAGCCGGACTGGAAGAAGATGTACGTGCCGTTCGTCGTGAAGGGCGAGTCCCTCCCGATCGGCCAGAAGGTCCTCATCCGCTTCGGCGGGTGGGCGGCTACCCAGCCGTACCCCTGGGGCACGCTCGAGGAGATCATCGGCCCGGCCGGCGACCACGAGACGGAGATGCGCGCGCTCGCCCTCTCGAGCGGATTCCGCAGCGACTTCCCTCCTGGCGTGCAGAAGGAAGCGCAGGAACTCGAGACCGCAGGCTCGGGACTCATCGCGCAGGATGCCGAGGCCGGCATCAAGGAGGGCCGCCGCCGCGACTTCCGCACGACCCCGACCTTCACCATCGATCCGTACGACGCGAAGGACTTCGACGACGCGCTCTCGGTCCGCATGCTCGGCAACGGCAACGTGGAAGTGGGCGTGCACATCGCGGACGTCTCGTTCTTCGTGCGCCCCGGCACGGCGATCGACGCGGAAGCGCGGAAGCGCGCCACCTCGGTGTACCTCGTGGATCGCACCATCCCGATGCTCCCGGAGGTCCTCTCCACCAATCTCTGCTCCCTCAACCCGAACGAGGACCGGCTCGCGGTCTCGGCGGTCTTCGAGCTGGACGCCCAGGCGAACGTCGTGACGAAGTGGTTCGGCGAGACGGTCATCCATTCCGACCGCCGCTTCACGTACGAGGACGCGCAGGAGGTCCTCGACACCCAGTCGGGCGACATGCTCGAGGAACTGAATGCGCTGAAGCGCCTCGCGGACCAGATCCGCGCCCGCCGCACCGCGTCCGGCGCGATCGCGTTCGATACGCCGGAGGTGAAGATCAAGCTCGACGAGACCGGCAAGCCTATCGCCGTCGTCCTTAAAGAGCGGCGCGACACGAACCTCCTCATCGAGGATTTCATGCTGCTCGCCAACGAGCATGTCGCCGAGATGCTCTCGGAGGCGACGAAGAAAGCCGGAATCCAGGGCTCGGTCATCTACCGCATCCACGACCTTCCGGACGCGGAGCGCATCGAGAATCTTTCCCAATTCCTCAAGGTCATGGGCTACGAGCTTCAGACCCGCGCCGGCCACGTGAAGGGCACGGACATCAATCAGCTCCTCGAGAAGGTGAAGGGCACGCCCGAGGAATACCTCATCAAGACCGCGACGCTCCGCTCCATGGCGAAGGCCGTCTATACGACTAAGAACGTCGGGCACTTCGGCCTCGCATTCGAGTACTACACGCACTTCACGTCCCCGATCCGCCGGTACCCGGACCTCCTCATCCACCGGCTCGTGAAGCACTACCAGAGCGGCGACACCTTCACGAAGGAGCAGGTCGGCGAATTGAACGATTTGGCCTTCCACTCC
>CAZVJX010000035.1:2673-7219 GCA_964627575.1 uncultured Candidatus Saccharibacteria bacterium | reverse complement strand
CCGCCCCCGCACCTGCCCCTGAACCCCCGCCCCCGCCGGCATCCACTCCGGTCGTGCCTCCGCCGGCCTGCGACCTCTCTGCATCGCCGAGCACCGTAGAGCCCTACGGCGCGTCCACGCTTTCGTGGACGTCGAGCGAGGCTACGTCGGCATCCCTTGATAACGGTATCGGTTCGGTAGGCCTCGACGGGTCCTACGCCGTTTACCCGGGCCAGACCATCACCTACACGATGACCGTGTCGGGCCAGGGCGGGACCACGAACTGCTCTACGACCGTGCATGTCTCGACGCCCCCGCCTCCGGTGACGCCCGCCCCCACCTGTACGCTTTCGGCGAATCCGACCTCCATCCTCTCGGGAAGCGCCGCGACGCTCTCGTGGACCACCTCGAACGCGTCGAGCGTCTCGATTGATAACGGCCTCGGCAGCGTGCCTTCGTCCGGCGGCCGCACCGTCGTACCGAATCAGACGACCACGTACACCCTTACCGCGAGCGGTAACGGCGGCACCGTGCACTGCAACACGACGGTTACCGTCGTCGTGCCGTCCACGCCCGCCTGTACGCTTACGGCGAGCCCGTCGTCCATCGGCCAGGGTGGCTCGTCCGTGCTCTCCTGGACGACCACGAACGCCTCGTCGTTCTCCATTGATGGGGGCATCGGCTCCGTAACGATCGGCAGCGGCTCCCGCTCGGTCGTACCGAGCTATACGACCACCTACACCGGTACCGCGACCGGTCCGGGCGGCACCGTCCATTGCTCGGCGACCGTGACGGTAACCCAGGCGCCACCGGCTCCCACCTGCACCCTCTCCGCGTCCCCGACGTCGGTGGTCGCGGGCGGGGCTTCGACGCTCTCGTGGACGACCACGAACGCCTCGAGCGTCTCCCTCGATAACGGCATTGGCGCCGTCTCGACCTCGGGCGGCCGCACGGTCGTGCCCTCGGGTACCACCACCTATACGCTCACGGCGAGCGGCTCGGGCGGCACCGTGCACTGCAACACGACGATCACCATCGTGACGCCGAACGCCCCGGCCTGTACGCTCTCGGCTTCGCCGACCTCGCTCGTGCAGGGCGCCGCGAGCTCGCTCTCCTGGACGACGTCGAATGCCTCGAGCATCTCGCTCGATCAGGGCATCGGTTCGGTCGCGGGAAGCGGCTCCTACACCGTGGCCCCGTCGGTGACGACGACCTACACGCTCACGGCGAGCGGCTCGGGCGGCACCGTGCATTGCAACACGACGATCGTCGTCGTACCGCCACAGCAGAACGCCCCGACCTGTACGCTTACCGCAAGCCCCTCGAATGTGAGCGATGGCGGTTCCTCGACGCTCTACTGGACGACCACGAACGCCTCGTCGTTCTTCATTGACCAGGGCATCGGGAACGTCTCCCCGGTAGACAGCGGCTCGCGCTCCGTCGTGCCGGGCGGCTCGCGCACCTACACGGGTACCGCGACCGGACCGGGCGGCACCGTCACCTGCGCGACGACCGTTTCCGTGAATACCTACACGCCGGGACCGTCCTGCACCATGGATGTCTCGCCGTCCACCATCAACCCGAACGATGACGCGGAGCTTTCCTGGAGCAGCAGCCATGTGAACCAGGTCCGCATCAATCAAGGCATCGGCTACGTCGGTGACAATGGCTCGCGCAATGTCTCGCCGGATGGTCCGGGCACCTACACGTATACCGGCACCTTCTATGGCGATAACGGCAACACCATTACCTGCTCGGCGACGCTCCGCGTACGCAACGGTTCGCAGCACATCGTGCTCGATTCGCTCCCGGTGGTGGGGAATCAGCCGCTCTCGTACGTGTACCTCTCGAACCTGCCGTATACCGGTCTCGATCTCGGTCCTACGGGCACGGCGCTCTACTGGCTCATGATCGTGCTCTGGAGCCTTGCCGTCGCGTACCTCGTGCTCGGGAACGCCGTGCCGTTCGCGCTGCGCCGCTTCGGGCTCGCGCCGGTCGGTGCCCATCATCCGGCGCCGGTGTCCCACGCCACGTCCCATCACGAGACGCCCGCGGCGCACCCCGAGCCGGTCGCGCACATGACGGCGCATGCTCCGGCAGCCCCCGCCCGCACCTATTCCTCGTACGAAGGCTTCAAGGCGCTTGCCGAAGGAGGCACGCTCACGGTGGATGACATCGTGAAGGGTCTCTCCCGCCAGCCGGTCCATGAGGAACATCTCCCGGCAGCTCCGGGAGTACCGGCCCCGGCTGCGCACGCAGCTCCGGCGTACGTGCCGGCATCTGCTGCTCCCGCTCCGGCAGCTCCGGTAGCGCATGACGTGCCGTCCTTCATTGCCGCGCTTCTTGCCGGCCAGAAAGAGGTCGTCTTCGGCATGCTCCGCGAAATCACCAAGACCGGCGGCGATGCCCAGGAATTCCTCACGCGCGTGACGGTAGCGCTCGACGATGCGTACCGCGCGAAGGTGGAGGGCGCTCCGGTGCATCCCGAGGTGGCGAATGTCACCGAAGGCTGCGCCCCGACCTTCCTCGAGAAGCTTGTCACCACGCTCGCGACGGCCGTGGACTCCTCGTACACGGCCGGCGCCACCGGCGTGAAGCTGGCGGTTACGCGCGCGCTCCACTTGATAGAAGGGTAGGGAGTCCATAAGCTCCGGCTGCTGCGTTACGGGGCCCGCCGTCTCGTTCCGCCGTACCCTTGTACGCCTACACTCGTCGGCTTCCCGTGCCTTGCATCCGAAGCTTCTGAATCTCCCTATAAATCAAAACCCCGCATGTGCGGGGTTTTGATTTATAAACTCTTACGCGCGGTCGGCGATTTCCTTCGCGATGCGTTCCGTGAACTCGCTGACCGGCATGGCGCCCAACTTCTGGTCGCCGCGGGCTTCTACGGTGACCGTCTTGTCCTCCACTTCCTTATCGCCGACGACGAGTAGGTAGGGAAGCTTCTCGCCCTTCGCGGCGCGTATCTTCTTGCCGAGGGACTCGTTCGCATCGTCCACGTCCGCGCGGATGCCTGCGGCCTTGAGCGCATTCGCGACCGCATGCGCATAGCCCGCATGCTTCTCGGAGACCGGCAGCACGCGCGCCTGTACCGGCGAGAGCCAGGCGGGGAAGTTGCCGGCGGTGTGCTCAAGGAGGATGGAAAGGAAGCGCTCGAGGGAGCCCATGATGGCCGCATGGATCATGACGATGCGCTCCTTCTGGCCTTCCTCATTGATGCAGGTAAGGTCGAAGCGCTCGGGCTGGAGCATGTCGAGCTGGATGGTCGCGACCTGCCAGCGGCGGCCGAGCGAATCCTCGGCCATGAAGTCGAGCTTGGGGCCGTAGAACGCCGCCTCGCCGGTGCCGTCCAAGGCCTCAATGCCTTTCTCCGCGACGATCTCGCGCAGCATGCCGACGGCGGTGTCCCAGGTGGCGGCGTCGCCCAGGTACTTCTCCATATGCTCGGGATCATGGGTCGAGAGCCGCACCTTGAGTTCGAAGCCGAAGGTCGGATAGAAGGCATGGATTATGTCCCATACCTTGAGAAACTCCTCCTTCACCTGGCTCATACGGCAGAAGACGTGCGCGTCGTCCTGCCAGAACGCGCGGACGCGGGAGAGGCCGGAGAGCTCGCCAGTCTGCTCGTCGCGGTAGCAGGCGGTCGTGTTCGCGTAGCGCTGGGGCAGATCGCGGTAGCTCCACTGCCTGCGGGCGTAGATCTGCGTGTGGTGCGGGCAGTTCATCGGCTTCATCGCGAACTCGTGTCCCTCGCGCGTCTTGATGCGGAACAGCTCTTCCTTGAACTTGTCCCAGTGCCCGCTGGTCTCGTACAGCTCCTTCTTGGTGATGTGGGGGATCTCGACCTTTTCGTATCCGGCCGGCTTGCGGAGCTCCCAGACGAACTCATCGAGCAGGGCGCGCACCAGCGTGCCCTTCGGCGTGAAGAGGGGAAGGCCAGGGCCGACCAGCTCGGAGAAGACGAAGAGATCGAGCTCGCGGCCGAGCTTCTTGTGGTCGCGCTTCTTCGCTTCCTCGAGCTGCGCGCGGTACGCATCGAGGTCGGACTTGTTCTCGAATGCGAGCCCGTAGATGCGGGTGAGCATGGGCTTGGTCTCGTCCCCGCGCCAGTAGGCGCCCGCGATGCGCTCGAGGGCGAACGCATCCGTCTCGAGCTCGTGCTCCGGGTGCTCGGCGTGGCCGCCGCGGCAGAGGTCGGTAAAAGAACCGGCGGTATAGAGGGTGATCGGCTCACCCGCGATGACGATGCCGTCAATGAGCTCGAGCTTGTAGGGATTGCCCGCGAAGCGGTCGCGCGCGTCTTTCTCGGAGACTTCCGTCCCGGCCATCTCCTTCCAGGAGGAAAGGAGCTCGCGCATCGCGTCCTCGAGCGACTGCAGGTCCGATTCCTTGGGGGCTTCGCCGCCGGAGAAATCGAAGTCGTAGTAGAAGCCGTTCTCGACCGCAGGGCCGATGGTGGGCTTGGCGTGCGGGTAGCGCTCAAGAACCGCTGCGGCGAGCAGGTGAGCGAGCGTATGGCGCTTTTCCTCCAGCGAAGCCATGTAGAAAGGAGGATAGCACAAAAAGG